>NZ_JAGLBG010000169.1 GCF_018260405.1 Deinococcus sp. | reverse complement strand
CGCTAGGGTAAGCTGCGCGTTCCACCGTTAAAGCCTAAAACATTTCCCATGGTTAGGGCCTCAGACAGCCTCTGAAGTTCAGGTGAACACCATTCGGCGTAAGAAAACTTCGAGAGTCGCACCAATCACAGTTCTCCAAACCGCTGGTGGACTGAGGCTGGGTCCATACACTGAGGTAAAACCGCTTCTGCTTCTGACGTACCTGCTGCTTCACGGGCCGTCTACCAGAGAGGAGCTGGCCCGCCTGCTCTGGCCCGACGCGTCCGACGCCAGAAACAGCCTGAGAGTGGGCATGGCTACCCTCAGGCGATGGGGGGTGCAGTTGCACCAGGTCGGTACCCAGGTGTCGGCCACACACCCCTGCGACGCCACCTCCCCGGTCGTTGGTACGGCCATATGGGTCAACCGGCCCTTTCTTTCCGGTGTGGCGCTGTGTGGCGTCAGTACCGCGTTTGAAGACTGGGCGTTCGACCAGCGGGAACGACTGGCGCTCCAGGTGCACAACGCCCTGCTGGTGAATCCCGCAACGCAGCCGCCCTGCCGGTAGCACCGGCTGGAACGTGCCTGGCGTGTTCCGGGTGCAGCCCACCGGCGGCGCACACCCCGGCCCACTTCCTTGCCCTTGGCCGCAGCGGCGTGCCTCTTTCCTGCCAAGTCCCCGCCCCGCCCCCATAGTGGGTGGAGTCTTAGGAAGTCGGGAGCTGAGTGCTACACTGCCTGCGTGGCTCGTGCTCGCCCTTTTTACTTCCTCTTTATGTTGTTGGCTCTGCTGGGTACGGTATACGCGGCCTGGCACCATCAGCAGGGGCTGCTGTGCGGCGCGACGCTGCTGATGGCCCTGGCCTCCTGGTCACTGGGCGGGCTCTGGAGATGGACGGCTCTCGTCACCTTTTCGGTCGCGATCCTATTTGCAATGACGCGCCCCCATTTCAGCCCTACCGTCGAGGAGGCGGTGGGCGCCCTGCTGATGCTGGCGGGCATTGGCTGGATTACCCTGCGTGAACAGGGCACCCGAACCGAAATGGCGTGGCAGCGCAATATCATCGAAGCGCTTCAGGTCGGCTCCGAGCGCCTGAACGAGGCCCGTGACGCCGACGCGATTATCCGGGCGGGCGTCAGTATTCTTAATCAGCTCGGGGTCGCGCCCAATCTGGCCTTCGTGGCTTACCGGCAGGGTACCCCGATGATTCTGGCCGCCACCGGCGCGTTTGAAAGCTACCTTGAAAAACCGATTCAGCCCAGCGACAACGATAGCCGCAGCGTTCAGGCCGACCACTGGGTCGCCGAGGAAACCCTGATGCTGCTGGCCCGTGAAAACCGCCGCCGCTATCTGGTGGCTCCGGTGTACGGCAGATCATCGGCGCACCTCGGCGTGCTCATTTTGACCCGACCCACCGAGCGCGATTTCGATGAGCAAGAAAAGAGTGTGATCGCTTCGTTCGGCAGGCTGCTGGGCGCGCAGCTTGGGCAGTGGCACGCCATTCGTGACCTCCGCGACGCCAACGAACTGACCTTGCGCTCGCTGGGCGCTGCCCTGGAACGCCGCGACGACGAAACGGGCGGGCATACTCAGCGCGTGGTGAGTACCAGCATGCGGCTGGCCCGCCGACTGGGCTGGGATGAAGAACAGGTCAAGTCCCTGCGCTGGGGGGCCTACCTGCACGACCTGGGCAAGATTGCCATTCCCGACGCCATCTTGCATAAACCCGGCCCACTTGACCCGGGTGAGCGCAAAGTCATTCAGACCCACACGACCATCGGCTACGACATGCTTCAGGACCTTCACTTCCTGCCCGCCGAAACCCTTGATCTGGTGCGCTACCACCACGAGCAGTGGGACGGCACCGGTTATCCCGCAGGGCTGCGCGGCCAGAATATCCCCGACACGGCCCGTATCTTTACCATTATTGATGTCTACGACGCCCTGACCAATGCACGGCCCTATAAAGTGGCCTGGACTAAAGAGCGCGCCTTGCAGGAAATTCGCGCTCAGGCGGGCAAGCAGTTCGACCCCCACTACGTCGAATCGTTCCTGCGCATGATGTCTGAACAAGATGATGCCAAACTGGTGTCATAGCTTCCGGTTGTGCCGTTATCGACTTGGACGATCTATGGATATGCAGTTTGAGCGTCAAAATTAGTTCGCTCTCGACTGGCCTAATCAAGGTTTGACCCTTGATGCACTCGAACCTGCACAACAATTAGGTGTAAAAGGGAAGAAGCCCCGGTAGTATTTCGGAGCTTTTTAACGTCCCAGTTGTGGTGCACCCCGTTGGACTCGAACCAACGACCGACCGCTTAGAAGGGGGATGAGGGCAGGTATTGCGCGGGCACCGGCTTACCCTCTTTGATTTATATATGGCGTCTCACACGTCATTTTTCTATCTATAGTCTTACGTTCTAGGCGCTCGCTTGAGGCTATGTTATGCCCAGGACGTTACTAAGTGGTTACTAATCGCCCGTTATCTTACGCTGTACACATTTTGGGTACTTTCTGCCCGTATACTGACGCTATGAATGCCCCCGCCCCCCTCGGTACACCCTCACGGCTGAATGTCGGGGGATATGAGGTGAGGGTGCGCTTTGAGTACAGAAAGCCTGGGGTAAGTAAGGTTATTGACAAATTAGGTGACGTATACCCTGACGGCTCGCTGAGTATTTTCTCTCCACCCTGGGCCGACCGTCACTACCGGCGGGCAGTGATGCGCGGGGCCGGTGTCTATCAGGCGGGCTTATGGGCCATGCTCGCGGGCCGCGCCCAGGTGATCGAGGCTGAGGCGGGGGCAGATGGCGACGGTGGGGACTGGTCAGGTGAAATAGTTTTCACAACGTAACTGCTCAGCAGGGGGACTTGCGAAGCGGAAAGGGGTAGAGTAGGGACATTACGCAAAAGATCTGTCCCAACT
>NZ_JAGLBG010000168.1 GCF_018260405.1 Deinococcus sp. | reverse complement strand
CGCTAGGGTAAGCTGCGCGTTCCACCGTTAAAGCCTAAAACATTTCCCATGGTTAGGGCCTCAGACAGCCTCTTATATGGGAGCCTCTTTCGCGTGGCCCGCCGCGTACTCAAGAAAGCAGGCGCTCTGTGCCTAAGCCAGAGCGCCTGCCATTGGTGACCCCAACGGGATTCGAACCCGTATCGCTACCTTGAAAGGGTAGTGTCCTAACCGTTAGACGATGGGGCCACACCACTTCAGTTTTGGAATATCCGAATTTTTATATTCGTGTCTTCCTGTACTGCCTTTCAAGGGGTGCCCTTTCAGGCACGCACAAAAAGATACAGTTGAATGGCTCATTCGTCAATAGGGGAAGCGTCAAAAGTTACTTTTTCAGGCAGACAGGCTCTTAATACAGCTTCCGCTCGATTCTGCCGCAGTCGGGGAGCGGGCAGGCCCCTTCCTGGGTGCCGTTTTGCCCAAGAGGGCGGGCAGGCCCCATCCTGGGTTCCGCTCTGCCCAAGATGGCAACGCTTGTACGGCTATACCGCGAAATCCGCTCTGCTGCTGATCAGCCCGGAGAGGTTGTCCGCCTGATTGAATATCAGGCCCTCGTGTCCCCCGCCGTGCATGGCTCGGCTTGGCGCGGGGCCTGCTGTTCTCATCAAGTGGTGCGCCCAGACTAAATGGCTCCCCCTTTTGGGGGATGACACCCGAAGTATGAAGACCGTCAGGCCCCTGAAAACTGCACGGGTCAGCCGGTAAAAATAGTGCACTGGATCATGATTTTCATCTCTCTCACTTCTCTTTTCCATGTCCTGTCGCGTGAATCAACCCCTGAACATGAGGCGCGGTTTTGTCTTTCTCACTTCAAAAAGTACAATATAGAAACCAATGAAGCCGCCTGTCATGATCCTCTCATCTGTGCTGCTGCTCGGATCTTGGGCGGCGGCTCAGTCAGACCCCTTTCAGCGTCAGGCACCCGAACAGACGCTGCCGACCATCCGTGCGGCCAGCACTATGCAGGCTCCCCCTGCTTCGGGCACACCGGCGCGTCAGAGTATGGCCGGTTCTCTTCAGGTGCCGGTTCAGATGGGCTTCGGTAATCCGCGCAGCAGCAACGACGGCGGCACCACACGCGTCGTGTTCGATCTGGCTAGCCACGTGAACTACACGCTTACCCCGACGTTCAGCGGTCTGCGCCTCGATATCCAGGGTGCGCGGGTTATTCCGTCGGTCACGGGGCGCATGGGTTCCAGTGTCACGGAGTACCGGGCAGGCAACGGACAGATCACCCTGGTGACCCCCTTTCCGCTGTCGCTCACTGACGGTTGGCGGGCCTATGAGGCCACGATTGTCGGCGGCACGAAAGTGCTGATTCTGGAGTTCGGAGCTACCCTCACTGGCGGCGCTGGCAGCAGCGTCCGGGGAGCAGTGTTGACCAGTGCGCCCATCAGCACGCCAGCCGTCAAGGCGACCCTGAATACCCCCTTGCAAGCAGATAGCGGCGTGGCCCCCGGAGATACGGTGACCCCTGGGCCGCTGCTGCCCTCTACGCCCGCGCTGCCCGGTTCCACTCCCGACAGGCCCAGTGCCTTGATGGGCCGGGTTCCCGGTTCGGCCATTCCAGGCGCAACCCTAACCGTGCCGCGCATCGGTAAAAACCCCGGTCTGACCCGCACCGTTCTTGACCTGCCGCCTGGGGTCAGTTACCGAATTGTTCCGGGCAACAGCGGCCTGCGGGTAGAGCTGACCGGCGTCAGTGTCAATGCTCTGACGCAGCCCAGCGGCACCAACATTTCTGCCGAGTTGCAGTCCTGGCATTACGAACCGACCAGTAACGGCGTCAATATCATTTTCCAGACGGGCTGGGGCACCAGCATTCGCAGTGGCTGGCGCGCGCAACTCCTGCCCCCCAGCAACGGCGAGCGTTCGCGCTTGGCAATTGATCTCTCGCCCGCGCTGGCAGATACCACCCCCCTTGGCCCCAGGGAAAAGATGCTGGCTGGCGTGCCACCTATTTCCACTAACCGGGGCACTGCCCTGCTGTCGCTGGCGGCCAACTATGCCCGGCCCCGTGTGGTCATCGATCCGGGGCATGGCGGAGTCGATCCGGGCGCTGTAGGCATCGTCGTCGAAAAAGAGGTCAACCTGGCGGTGGGCCTGCGCGTGCGCGACCTGTTGCAGGCTGCCGGGGTTGATGTCGTCATGACCCGCTCGACCGACACCCAGCTAAGCACCGACAAGAACACCGACCTTAACGCCCGCGCCGCCCTCGGAGCCGGGGCGCAGATGTACGTCAGCATTCACGTCAACGCGCTGATTGCTTCCAAGGCTCTGCGCGGCTACGGCATCGAAACGTGGTGGAACCCCAACCACCCCCTGTCGCAGAACCTCGCCTCGGTGCTCCAGCGCGACATGCTGATGACTACTGGGGCCGCCGATCAGGGACTTCACAACACCCGCTCGCTGGCGGTGCTGCGTAACAGCCGTATTCCAGCCGCACTGGTCGAAATTGGCTTTACCAGCCACCCGGTCGATGGCCTGAATCTGAAAGACTCCAACTATCTCGACCGGGTCGCCCTGGGCATTGCCACCGGTATTCGTGAAGCTCTGGTCACCGGAGTGACGGCCAACGGCAAGGTGACCCGTGACAGTGTCGGCGGTTCCGACCACTAACGGTGCACGCACGCTTCAGTAACCATGCTCTCCGGACTGACTGACTGATTTATCAGCAGCCACCGCTTTGTGCACCAGCGGCATGATGGTTAGGCCCTGCACGGCAATGGTAAACAGCACAATCAAGTACGTGGCCGTTAGGACAGTGGAACGCCACTCGCTGTGAGGCAGCCCCAGTGCCAGACTGATAGCGATACCGCCGCGCAGCCCCCCCCAGGTCAGCAGGCGCACCGTGTAGGTGGGGTAGGCCGCCGGGCCACGGCCACGCAGCAGTGGAAAGGGC
>NZ_JAGLBG010000167.1 GCF_018260405.1 Deinococcus sp. | reverse complement strand
CCTTCGGGTGGGCCGTGGATTGAAACCAGGGCGGGGTATTCCTGCAACTGCTCGTAGACCTCATTCGGCCTGCCTTCGGGTGGGCCGTGGATTGAAACATCTGCTCGTACCAGCCGGGGTAACGGTGCCACTGGATTCGGCCTGCCTTCGGGTGGGCCGAGGATTGAAACGAGCCATTCGCCGTCGATGTGGTGCAGGCCGTGGGAGCGGACGATTCGGCCTGCCTTCGGGTGGGCCGAGGATTGAAACAGAGGAAATCCGGGGTGTACCCCCACTCATGAAAGATTCGGCCTGCCTTCGGGTGGGCCGAGGATTGAAACGGCGGGCGAGCGGTCCTCGCGGGTGCTGACGGTGAGGATTCGGCCTGCCTTCGGGTTGGCCGAGGATTGAAACAGCGGCGTGCTGTGGCGGCGGATGATGCGGGTGACGTGATTCGGCCTGCCTTCGGGTGGGCCGAGGATTGAAACGCGAGCGTCCAGGAGGTGCTGGGGGGGATGACGGTTTCCGGAGTGTCGGTCACGTCACGCTCAGCAGGAGGTCGGCAACGATGCTTTCTTCAGGCATATGGTCTCCCGGGAGAATGAGCAAACTGTTCTGAAAGGGTGGCTAAGGGAAAGGGCGAGTCCCGGTTCTACTTGCGGGTTTTGATGGCCGTGAGCGCCTGCTGGAGGCTGCTGATCGGGAAGGTTTAGGTGATTTGCCGCCCGGTGTAATAATTGAAGCGGATGACGATCTGCTTTTGTGCGGTCGACAGCGCGAGCACCATGGTTAGGCTGGCGGCCTACTCCACTTCAGTGATGGTGATGCGGCCGGTCTTGAGATCCGCGCGGGGCCGGCTGGAAATGTGTTTGACTGGCTGTCTACCCAGCGGTCAGTAGTACAGGGAAAGGTTGAAGTCCAGTTCGTAGGGTTCGGCAACGGGTGGTCTGCTCACCAGAATCTGAACAGTGTTGAAGAGACCTTGACTTGCTCTGAGAGCAGTACTCAGTGCGTATGACTGTCCGTTCGGAGGAGTGTGACACTCAGCCACTTCCATGCTGGTGCGGCAGGCAGGCCGTCGTCTTGAGCAGGCGCACGGCGCTCGTCCCCGAGGTCCTCGGTGTCGAAGCTGCGCACGTGTCCAGGTCAGTGTCATGGCCAGGAGAGGGGAGTGCCCTTGGCCTCTACCCATGCTCAGGCTGGTCAGGAGTGAGGGCCTGGGCTGGGTGGTATCGGTCTCACCCTGGGAATTACTGAATATGAAAAATAGACATGAAGAAGAGAAAAATATTTAGTGAGCACAGCAGAAAAATGCCGTCTCAGTAAGAAGAATGAAGCAGACGGGACGAACAGAGAAATATCGGGACCCTTCGAACCGTCTCAATCCATGTTTTTAGGTTTGAAAATGACTGTTGCATTTCTGTTTTCTTCCGGGTGGGGCGTGGTTTTTCGGCGCGGGTCTGGGCGGCGTTGACCGTCGCGGCGGCGCGTCCGGTCAGAACCTTCTCACCTCTGGCCATGGCTGCTTTGCGCTCTTTGGCCCTTTCCTCGGCCCGCGACCGTGCCTCTGCGATTTCTGCCGCTCGTTCTAGTTGCTGGGCTTTGTAGGCCACTTTTTGCTCCTCAGTTCTGGTTAGGCTCCAAACCGTGTGGTCTGATTCGGCGTCGGCGTCTAAGTTCCGCCACTTGGCTGTCAGGTCGTAGTGGCGTACCTTCACAGGTTCAGCGTGGCCGTCTAACTGACGCTCGGGCAGGATGCTGACGGCCCATATCTTGCCCGTCACGGCACTCTTGCCGCGCAACTTGCCGCAGTGGTCGCGAGCGTCAAGGAGGCCAGCAGTTAGCAGGGGTTGAAGATTTCGCCAGATGGTTGTCCGGTTAACTTGGAAGTGCGCCGCCAGCAGCTCCAGCGGCAAGTGGAACACGCCCACCGTGAGGCCCACAGCAGGCAGCCCACGCGCCCGAACGCTGTACAGCGCCAGCTCGTGAAGCACTTGGAACAGTCGCCGCGCCAGCTTGGGACACTCGGCAGTCTCTAGGCAGGCCGTCAGCGTCGCGGTGGGCGTAAACTCCTGCGCCTGCGGCTCTAGCTGCAAGCGGATGGGGGCCGGGGCGTACTGCGCGTAATGTGCCACCGGGTCGGCGGGCCTGTCCTTGGCTTCCTTCTCTGCTCGACGCTTGGCCCGGTCTTCGACCAGCTTGGTCTTGAACTCCTGAGCGGTGCGCGGCTTCTTGCGGGGTTCGGGCGCTGTACCGCTGGCGGCGGACAGAGCCATGTGTAGAAATTGGGTTGCGCTGGGTGTGGCTCCACCTGTGGCAACTGAAGTAACTGGATTTACGGCAACTGGGGCCGGGGTAGGGTGAGTGACGGCATCTGACGAATTGCTAAAGAGCGGGCCGACATCGCGGCCTTTTGCCCGCTGGGACGCAATAAATTGCTCCACGAAGCGGGCTAACCTGCTCTCACTTTCATGAGTTGTTGCACCGTGTACTAGGGGCAAAACTTGTGGTATAGCATGACTTTGCCCTACAATTGCTGTAGGGCTGACCTGATTTTGGTTGTTCACTGTGGTGTTGTCTCCTTTATCATAGGGCCGATGATGTAGCCGGTCGCTGCTCTGCCGTAGATCGAGGTGCTGGCGTTCGGCGTGGCGGTGGACTGGGACAACAGGTTCGGTGACCAGAGGGCTGAAGTGGCAGCTTGCACAGTGACGGTTCGCAGTCCAGTCGACTATGTGCATGTCAATCAGTCGGGTGGAGGGTAGCTGGCCGCTGTGGGCTCTGCCTAGCTCAAGTAGTGGGCGTGGCAATGATTTCCCCAAAGCAACGCTTGCTCCCTCAGTGTCCATCGCCCTGACTCGACGACCTGTCGGGAGTACCTCCGGTCAGGTGAAAGCGCCCCATTCCCCTTTGGAGTATGGTGACATTCATGCGTAAAAATCTGTTTCTCGCTCGTAACTGCTCAGCAGGGGGACTTGCGAAGCG
>NZ_JAGLBG010000166.1 GCF_018260405.1 Deinococcus sp. | reverse complement strand
TCGGTCACAGAGACAGCTCGCCTCCGGGGTCATGACCCTGTAGACACGCTGATGGCTCTGGCGCGCTAATCAGATACGAATAAAGATTTTCGGGTCATGGAGTCAATTCTACAGGAAGGATGTTCCATAAGGCAGCGGCGGCATGGGCGTGGGCAACAGGACGGCTCTAAAAAAGCCCGGAGACAATCCGGAGCACCTTGGACCCCACCCCGCCCACTGCTGGGCCTTCACGGCCCTTATAGCGCCCCAGATGGAACCAGAACCAAGAAGAAACCCGGCAATCTCACCAAGAAAGGGGATAAGCAGCGCCCAGAGGGCGAAAAGTGGTCAACCTGTACAGGGTAAAAGTGGTCAATTTCTGAGTGCGATACTTCTGCTTCTGACACCTAAGCCACGTCGATAAGGCTGATTACAGCAGGATTCTCCCTTTAGCGCAGGTTTTGGTTCCTACTCTCACGTCACCCCCTGATGTTTGACCCTTTTTCTTATAACTGAGCCTTTAGGTTAGTCACATAGTCCTGCAGTTCTAGGGTTGCAGCGGCGCGTGTTGCATTAGAGAGCAATTCTACGGCACTTAAATCTCCAGACATACAATGCTGCTCAAGACTTTTCCATTCCTCAGAGGTGAAATTTTTTTGAAGCAATAGCTTTAGTCCCATACGACATTTCTGCCATTGCACATCAAAAGGAGCTTCCTGTAACACAACAGCCTTAGCTTCCAGCTCAGCCTGCGCCTCACGTTCTTGGCGTTCCAATTTCTCTTTCAACTGGTGAGATGTTTTTACAGGTGCTATTACTGTTTCTGTCTGTTGATTGAGTAAGTAACGGTCTGGCTCTTTCAAAGCGCTCCGCAAAAGACCAGCAGGATTGATAACTGGTTTTCCTCCAGTTGCCACAGCCGCCTGTCTATTTTTTACAAACTGGATACCCTTCTCGACATGTGATGCATGTTCACGGGCCAACTGCTGTGCAACAACCAAACTAAGGCCAAGATTAGCGTCAAGAAGTTGTTGAACTAGATTTGGGTCAGGGTCACCTGATTGACGGAAATGATAGATGAGTTCTGTCTTCTGACCGCGTCCAATAGTCTCAATTGAAGTCAAATATCCTAATGCAGTCAATTCATCATGAGCCGCGGCTAGAGCACGCATAATTTTACTCGCACGAGTGTCCTGCAGGCCACAAGCCTCTCTCCAGTCCTGTAGAGACACAGTCAAGCTCTCTTGCATACTTCCGTCATCCGTCTGCCGATGAGCAGAAAGAAGGCGGTACAGCGCCCGTGCAGGAGGTTGTTCAATGTTGCGAAGTAACTCCCTGTCAAGGTGATGAATGAAACCACTTCGCAAACTATCGGCAAATTCCGGAGTTAGCACCACTCGAAGCGTCTTGTCTCTTGAGAGACTTCCTTGAGCAAGGTCACCCCCACGTTGCCCTCGCTCCCAAAAGCTAATCTTCTCAAAAAAGCCAAGGGTTTCATTGTAGTAAGACACCGACTGCTGCCCAGGGACTTCAAAACCCTCACGCACAATGAAACCTGTCCGCCAGTACCGTAAAAGACTGTCCCGCAACCGCTCGTAGGTTCGTCCGTTGTCTGGCAATTGGGCCGCTTGGGTTAACTCATACCCACTGGTCACCACGGTGTTGTCTTGCGGAAAGCCTTGTAGGGCAAAAAGGGCCTCTATACCCAGAATGACGTCCGTGTCAGCGCCACGAGGACGGCCTAAATCGGCAAAACCCTGCAACTGGTAGCTCCGACCAGCGATAACAAAGTGGCTTACCCAACGCCGACTTTCCTCTTCGTCAAGGCGCACTTGCATACTCGTAATGCCAAAACGAGCGAGCGACCTCGCGTCCCTGATTTGAGTTGCACTACGGATTCCAGCTTTGCCCATTTCTTGTTCCCCTCATTGTGTGCGCTTGTTGTTGTTCTTTTGTACTTATTAAAACATAAAAAAACAACAACAAGGAGGATGCTCTTTTGCGTCTCAGACGGCGAAATCCAACGAAAACGGCCCAAAGGTGTCGGGAAAATGGGCTTAAACGGCCCAAAGGTGTCGGGAGAAAAATCACTAAACGGCCCAAAGGTGTCGGGAAACTAGGGAAAATGGGTACTATTGTTAGTATTTATCGTCCTAGACGCTTGTTTTCCGAAACGGCCCAAAGGTGTCGGGAGAAAAACGGCCCAAAGGTGTCGGGAATAGTCAACGTAACGGCCCAAAGGTGTCGGTATATAGAACAATGACGAAAATCGCCTCCTACAAGGGAAATGTTGATTTTTATGATTTCGCTGCGAGCATAACGGCCCAAAGGTGTCGGACTTTTATCTTGAGCCTATAGACTCGGAAGTATCCCAAAACGGCCCAAAGGTGTCGGGAAAACTTCAAGGACTCGGCGACTGAGACTTAGCTGAGAGTGGCTTCTCTCACTCTGGCATATATCCAAGATTGCAACTTAATTGGACCAACCCTCCGGTGGGGTCAGTTAACACCACCGGCAAAAAGACCAGTTGGGCATCCCGCCAGCCTATCCAGAGGAGACATCGCTCCTCTGTAATCAAGCGCGTTTCTGCAGCCTGATGACATATTTCGTCAATCTCTCTGTCTTTGGGGATACGACCATCTGGCCGGATAAGCCACTGTCCAATCCAATCAGCCTGTGGAGCAGCTTGCCTGAAGGCGTCACTGGCTCCCAGGACATAGCCTTCGTCCATGGCAAACAGAGGATATGGCCCGTATCCAGCAGGCAAGGCGTAATCGATGTGCAGGGTCTGATTCTCGCGGTAGCCAAAGAGCGGGCCATGCTGATAATTGCCGCCAATATCGAGGCGAGCGTGGGAAAACGTCCGCAGGCTTTTGGCAAGCTCGACATGCGCTAAGGGGTCTTCTTCGGGATGCTTCGCTGGGCTGCCATGCAGTCGTAGGAAGCGCTGCTGCGCACGGGTCAGTCGCATTACGGGGGAGGGAGTATCATCCATCTGGTCCACCTCAAATTGG
>NZ_JAGLBG010000165.1 GCF_018260405.1 Deinococcus sp. | reverse complement strand
GTTTCGGTCTTCCTTCGGGTGGGCCGAGGATTGAAACTTCGCGGCGCGTGTGGCGAAGATGCGGGCTTGTTTCGGTCTTCCTTCGGGTGGGCCGAGGATTGAAACTCATCCCTCCTGATCTTTATGATGTTTTGGATGGCGTTTCGGTCTTCCTTCGGGTGGGCCGAGGATTGAAACCCGAAATTCTGGTAGACACTCCCGGAACGGCGCGTTTCGGTCTTCCTTCGGGTGGGCCGAGGATTGAAACATAGGTGCTCCTTTTTTATTGCAGATTGAATTTGTGTTTCGGTCTTCCTTCGGGTGGGCCGAGGATTGAAACTTTATCCCGTGGCCAGGGATACGCCGGGGAGGGTCGTTTCGGTCTTCCTTCGGGTGGGCCGAGGATTGAAACAGGGACTCCGAGTTGACTGCGACGCAGTTGAAGGGGTTTCGGTCTTCCTTCGGGTGGGCCGAGGATTGAAACAGCAGGCTATGGATGCCCTGTATATGCAGGTCAGCGTGTTTCGGTCTTCCTTCGGGTGGGCCGAGGATTGAAACTCTCGCCCACTGGGCAATCGTCTCGGCCCCGGTGCGGGTTTCGGTCTTCCTTCGGGTGGGCCGAGGATTGAAACAAATGTGCCGGGATATGTCATACGTAGGGTAATGGTTTCGGTCTTCCTTCGGGTGGGCCGAGGATTGAAACAATCCTTCGGGGCTTTGGCGCTTGGCAAACCGCCGTTTCGGTCTTCCTTCGGGTGGGCCGAGGATTGAAACATGGACTGAGAGTTTACTGCGAAGCAGTTGAAGGGGGTTTCGGTCTTCCTTCGGGTGGGCCGAGGATTGAAACCTGCTTGCTCAGACCAGCTCGGATTGCGCCAGCCTGGTTTCGGTCTTCCTTCGGGTGGGCCGAGGATTGAAACATGTGCAACTCAGCGTCATAATCGCGCTCCCCTTGTTTCGGTCTTCCTTCGGGTGGGCCGAGGATTGAAACGTGACGGCTTTGACGCCAGTAGACAGCGCCCCGGTTTCGGTCTTCCTTCGGGTGGGCCGAGGATTGAAACAAAGGTGCCGGGGTAAGTCATCCGCAAGGTGATGGTTTCGGTCTTCCTTCGGGTGGGCCGAGGATTGAAACTCCACCAGTTGGCAGGGCGTAAGTTCTCGGTCAAGGTTTCGGTCTTCCTTCGGGTGGGCCGAGGATTGAAACGCCGTATACAGCAGGTTTGCGACAACGACGTTGTTTCGGTCTTCCTTCGGGTGGGCCGAGGATTGAAACGCGGCGGTAGCGGTGCTGAACAGGACGGAGAGGACGGACAGCGTAAGCAGTGCTTTTTTCATGATGTACCTCGTGGTGAAGGCAACCGTTTCGGTCTTCCTTCGGGTGGGCCGAGGATTGAAACAATCCTGCCGAACTCAGGGTTCTTGGCGGTGACTTGTTTCGGTCTTCCTTCGGGTGGGCCGAGGATTGAAACTGCTTTACCAATGCTGATATTTAGCGGCTTGAGTCCGTTTCGGTCTTCCTTCGGGTGGGCCGAGGATTGAAACAGGGTTTCGTAGAGCGTGATGTAGTTAGGCCAAATGTTTCGGTCTTCCTTCGGGTGGGCCGAGGATTGAAACTTCTGCGCCCTCATCAGGAGCATGGCCCCGTGGTTTCGGTCTTCCTTCGGGTGGGCCGAGGATTGAAACGGGTAAGTGGCCCCCAGGTACTTGAACCCAAAAGTTTCGGTCTTCCTTCGGGTGGGCCGAGGATTGAAACTTGGCCTCCTCAAACTCCTGCCGCTTTTGTGCATCGGGGTTTCGGTCTTCCTTCGGGTGGGCCGAGGATTGAAACTTTTGTTGTCTGCCTTCTTGACTGCCCCCATGATGGTTTCGGTCTTCCTTCGGGTGGGCCGAGGATTGAAACCCATTGATGTTATCCGTGAAGGTACGGTGCGACAGTTTCGGTCTTCCTTCGGGTGGGCCGAGGATTGAAACATGGCAAGGTGAATCGCTTGACGTGTAACTCCGTTTCGGTCTTCCTTCGGGTGGGCCGAGGATTGAAACACGCTTCTCCTCGGCTGTCTTGATACTGATTCGTAGGTTTCGGTCTTCCTTCGGGTGGGCCGAGGATTGAAACTGCTTGCCGACATACACCTGTACGCCTTTGTATCTGTTTCGGTCTTCCTTCGGGTGGGCCGAGGATTGAAACAAGTCAGCCTTGAGGTTCTTGATGTCCCCCCCCTTGGTTTCGGTCTTCCTTCGGGTGGGCCGAGGATTGAAACTGAAGGCCAGTAGGTCGCGGCCACGGGCAAAGTCGCGTTTCGGTCTTCCTTCGGGTGGGCCGAGGATTGAAACATCAAATAACACGATCTTATGTCCAACTAAGTTGTTTCGGTCTTCCTTCGGGTGGGCCGAGGATTGAAACGCCTTACTGCCCTTATTTACCGCCCCTGCTTTGGTTTCGGTCTTCCTTCGGGTGGGCCGAGGATTGAAACGTTGACACACCAGAGGCTTGCAACTACGCCCAAAAGTTTCGGTCTTCCTTCGGGTGGGCCGAGGATTGAAACTCCCGTTGTCGATATACAGCCGCCGGGCGATCCCGTTTCGGTCTTCCTTCGGGTGGGCCGAGGATTGAAACAAGCCAGTGGAGCGTCCCGAAGAACCGCTCAATGTTTCGGTCTTCCTTCGGGTGGGCCGAGGATTGAAACCTTGATGGCGTCCGCGTCGGCCAGCAGCAGCCGCATGTTTCGGTCTTCCTTCGGGTGGGCCGAGGATTGAAACCTACGACCAATGGCCCATCTGCCTGACCTAGTGGTGTTTCGGTCTTCCTTCGGGTGGGCCGAGGATTGAAACGCATACTTACCTCACTCAAGGTCAAGAACTCGTGCGTTTCGGTCTTCCTTCGGGTGGGCCGAGGATTGAAACACCATGTTAAACTTCTCCTTATGAGGGTTACGAGTTTCGGTCTTCCTTCGGGTGGGCCGAGGATTGAAACACCACCGTGACGCCCCAGAAGAAGGAGGCCATGATGTATTCCGTCTTCCTACGGGTCGGAC
>NZ_JAGLBG010000164.1 GCF_018260405.1 Deinococcus sp. | reverse complement strand
TCTGCTCCAGCGATTGTGCGCCTGATGAAGAGGGCAGCATGGATACTCCGACGATATGGGCCTCAGACAGCCTCTGATGGACGCGTTCGGCGGCCTCACGCTCGAGAAGTTTGGGCGTCAATAGGGTTCTGCTTGCGTAAGTGGCTGCCCGGGTACAGTTCCGGTAGCAGGCGTCAGTTAGGCGGCGGGTCCTGGTAGAGCGAGGCGTAATGTGCGCCAAGTTCTTCCAAAAACTGCATCTCCCGCCCGGTGGTTATGGTGCTCTGGGTCGACTCGAAACTGAGCAAAATGGCCCCGTAAGCCAGCGTGATCGCGCCGCTCAGGGCCATCAGGACGGGCAGGGTGCTGATAGTCCGCTGCGAAAGGTTCTCGATGCCCAGCAAGACGCTGGTCAGAACCAGCAGCGCGACTGCCAGATAAAAGGCCCGCAGTGCCCGGTGCAGGTAGCGCGTGCGGCGGGTCAGACGCGGCAACTGGCTAATGATCATGGCTTTTTCCCGGCGGGCCAGCGGCTCTTTCTGACCTTCCTCACTGACCAGTACCTTGAAACGAGAGGTTAGGGCACGCACCCGGTCGGTGCTGCGGCCCAGGCGGCTGCTGGTGCTCAGGATCAGCGTTCCAGCGCCGCTAATCAGTACGGCGGGCGTAATCATTGCCGACAGGGCACTGAAGGTGGAAGCGGCCATCGTACCTATACTAGAGCATTGGCCATAAAGGCGGCGAGTGGATTCAGAAAGAGCATTAGGCAGAGTGGAGACCCCTGGGGCGTTTTTCACGAGGGCCGTAACTTCGCCCAATGCCTTAAAGCATTTTGCAAAAAGATGGTGCTCTTTTGACCATCTTTTTGCCGAGTGGAACGAGTAAAAAACAAAGAGCAGGACATAGAATGAAGGGGGCGGCGGTGTTTTTCTGACGTGCCCATCATTCGGAGAACGGCTCTAAGCCGACCCTTAGGGGTTGCCTAACCGCCTGACCAGATGCGTACACTGGCGAAGCAGTACCCTGCTCCGGAGGCTCATTTTGACTTTTAACCGCGCTCCTTTACCGAAAACTCCCCAAACAGTCGCCGATTATCTGGGTTTTTTGTGGACCAAACCCTGGGTTCGCCTGCTTTTCTATGGATTTCTGCTCTGGCTGGCCTGGCGCACGCTTCAGTTTCTGACTGGCATAGTGGTGATGATCGGAGCGGCTTACGCAGTGTCCTATGTCCTAAACCCACTGCTTAACTGGCTACAGTCCAGGGGGCTGCGGCGCGGCTGGAGCATCACGCTGCTGCTTATCGTTTTTCTGGGCATCACGGGGTTGCTGTTCTGGACGGTGGCCTCACAAGTCACCAACTTTATTGCCGGAATTCCCGGTCTGCTGGCACAGTTGCCGACCATTGCTGAAAAGCAGCTAAAGGAGCACAGCGATATTCCGGCGGTGGCCCACATGCAGGGCAAACTGATGACGTACCTCAACGAAAAAGTCAGCGATATGTCTGCCAATCTCGGCCCTATCGTTGCCTCTGTCCTGGACCCGCACTCTTACCTGATGGGGCGGCTGGCCGGGGTGCTGGGCGGGCTGGGGCAGGCCGTGGTCATTCTCACGCTGGCCGTGTTTTTCATGTCGGACCATGCCCGCCCCGGGCGGATGCTGCTGGGCCTGCTGCCCCGCTACTGGCAGCCGCCAGCCGTGCGCCTGGCCGACGACGTCAGCGAGTCGTTCGGGAACTATCTGCGCGGTCAACTGCTGACCGGGGCGGCCATTACGCTCATTGCCGGGGGTGGGCTTTTGCTGCTCAAGGTGCCCAATGCCCTGGCACTGGGACTGCTAACCGGAATCTTCGGGCTGATTCCGATGTTCGGGATGATTCTGGCGACCGTTCCGGTGCTGCTTCAGGCCATTGCACAGGGCACCACCACCGTGCTCTGGGTCTGCGCGCTGTATTTCCTGATTAACCAGGTCGCCTTCAACTTTGTGCAGCCGATGATCATGGGCCGCACCAGCAATCTGACCCCGGCAGGCATTCTGATCGCCGTGCTGGTCGGCGGGGCAGTCGGCGGTTTGGGCGGAGCGTTTCTGGCGATTCCGGCGGCCATGCTGCTTCAGCGCTGGGTGACCCGTTACTGGCTACACAGCCCGGCCCACGAAGGCTTGCCGCCGCAGTTGCAGATTAGCCGCCCGGAAGAGCCGTTAGCCGAAAGTGGCAGCGGCGTGACGGCCAATCAGAACTGAAGGGGCACTACACCCCAGCCAGAAAATACTTAGAGCATTTTGCAAAAGGATGGTGCTCTTTTGACCATCTTTTGCCGAGTGGAACAAGTGAACAAGAAAGAGCAGGACGTAGAACGAAGGGGGCAGCGGTGTTTTTCGGACGTCCCCATCATTCAGAGAACTGCTCTAAGAACCTGCCGGGTCATGATTGCATTATCGCTCCGGGCGACTTGTAGAGCTGCGCCGCAGAGCGAGAAGGCAAAAAGGAGCTGCCAGTCAAATAGACAGCATCTTAGACTTCAGTTGCCAGTTACGTCAGCGCCCTGAAAAACATTTAGGGCAATACGTTCGGTTTTCAGTTTAATAGGACGGCGCATATCGTCGGTGCCACTGAACTCGACAATCATGGCTGCATTGAAAGTTGACCTATTATAAAGAGATAGCTCAAATAATGCACCAGAAATATCCCGAGAAATCAGTTCTACTCGGCTACCATTGTTCTGGGTAGGAGCACCTGTAGTGATATTCCCCTCAGAGGGGTAAGTGACTATTCGCTCATAACCTTCACGCATATTGCCAGTGCAGGAGTTCGGATCAACGTTGGCATTGATCTGGGTGGTGCCACTCGCAGTTGTAGTGCAGGCCCAGCCAGGAATCAGTCTTGCTGGGAAAGATTGGACATAGGGGTTACTGATATGGGTTCCATCGGGTAGATTCCCAAAGTCGATGATCTTGTTGTTCTGATCTACAATAGTAATAGTCGCTGTTGAGAGAGAAGCGCCCACACTTCCGGCGTGATTAATGAAAGTGACCGCTGGCTGTTTTGGTGCCTTCACAATCCAGCCGGTATAAGAGGCTGTCTGAGGCCCATATCGTCGGAGTATCCATGCTGCCCTCTTCATCAGGCGCACAATCGCTGGAGCAG
>NZ_JAGLBG010000163.1 GCF_018260405.1 Deinococcus sp. | reverse complement strand
TAAGACTAGGAATATCTACCTTCTGAGACGAGGAATCATTCACCCATTCACATTAAGCTGACTTTGCGGTTGCCCTGGAAGTCAGGGGTAGAAGGACCTATATAGGTTCGGCATGACGACAAGGCCAGGCAAGCGCTGCACGCTCTATACCATGCCTATGATCGCCAATGACCCTTGCTGGCATCCGCTATGACATATGAGTTTGTCATATGGGGTTTTGAATGGTGCCGAGAATGGGACTTGAACCCACACGAGTTGCCTCGACCGATTTTAAGTCGGTTGCGTCTACCCTTCCGCCATCCCGGCTTTTGCCAGCGTTTAGCTTGGCCTCCCGAGTATAAAGGTAAACCCCGCCCTAAAGCGAGGTCTGGTGGTGGAGGTGGGCGGAGTCGAACCGCCGTCCAAGAGTCCATTCAGCGTGCGTCTACGTGTGTATCCTGCTGTTTAATTGTCGGGTTTGTGATCACCAGCAGGCGGGTTTCCACAAACCGTAGCTCCATTTATTTTCGCCTTCAGCTATGGAGACTGGCTTAGGCTAGCCTTCTTTAATTATGGTTCGCGCGACGCCAAAGGCCGGGCTTCGCGGTCACCATCTCACTTAAGCAGCGAGAGCGTATTCAGTGTTGCCAGTTAAATGGCTTTGCCGTTTATTTACGAGGCCAACGGCACCTCGACACGCAACAGCGCCTTCAGTTCCCCTGTCGAAACCGGGTCACCCCCGAGCAAAGTCTGAAGTTCCCTTCAGCCTGCCTAGTCTAACAGGTCATGCCGTATGAAACACTGAGCAAATCCACGTGATCGCCTCATCTGAATGGGGGCTTACTTTGGCCTAGCAGAGACTGCGGAAGCTTCTATGGATGACGCCGTAAGTTGGTGGTAATCAAGTGGCTGCCGGGTGAGGACTAGGTCATCGCCCGGAGCGAACGCGTAGAGTTGGCAACCGCTCGGGCGGTGCAGTCCCGACCGTGCCCTATTCAATTGGCAGTCCGTGTCAGGTGTCTAAAAGTGCTGTCCGCTGAGCATCTCTGGCGTGTGAATCGGCCAGGAGCGACTTTGCTACGCCGCTGCTAAAGCAGGGTTGTGATTTCTCGTGGGATGAAGGGGCTTTGCGGTCAGATACTCAATTCTTGTAATACAGGCTGCTTTACACTCGTTCTATGATTCGTCTAGCCATTTTAGCCGACTTGCACGCGAACCTCGCGGCAACGCTGGCGGTTCATGCCGATATACAGCGGCGTGGAATTTCCGAGATCTGGGTGCTGGGCGACCTCGTGGGCAAGGGGCCGCGCCCACGCGAGGTGGTCGATTGGACTCAGGAATACGCCACGCGCGTTATTCAGGGCAACTGGGATATGCGGGTGGCCGGAGCGACCCACCGTCCCCAGGACCTCTGGCCGCGCAGCAAACTGACGGCGGGGCAGCTGGAGTACCTGGAAAAGCTGCCCTACGGTATCGAGGAGCAGTTCAGTGGAGCCTGGTGGCGCTTTGTCCACGCGAGCAGTAAGGGGCTGTTTCACCGCCTGTATCCGCACAGTAGCCTCAACGATCAGCTGGAAGCGTTCATGCCTCAGCCACGTCTAGGCCTCATGGAGCACGTCGATGCGCTGGTGTACGCCGACATGCATGAGGCCCTGCTGCTGGATGTCGAGGGCCGCCCGATGATCAACTGCGGCAGCGTAGGCAATCCGCTGGACAGCACCCTGCCGTCGTACCTCATTCTGGAATTCGACGAACACAGCCCCGCTCACAGCGCTAGTTTTGTGCGCCTGACGTATAACCGCGACGAGGAAATCAGCACCGCCGAGGCGAGCGACATGCCCTTTATTAAGGAGTACGTGGCGGAACTGCTGACTGGGGCTTACCAGAAACGCCGGACGCACAGTGTGGAGCTTCACAGTGGCCACAGTGGAGCTTAAATACTGGGCGTGCCCTAAGGCGGGTCAGTTCTCCTGTTGAGGGCTGAGGCCGGAGAGTAGACCTAATTGCGCTGCATTTAACATTACGATCTTCCGGAACAGCGCCGGAACCTCTCCATCCACAGTCCAACGTACTTCTGACGGTTCTCGCCCCGCTCAGTTAATCTCAGGATTACCTCCGTTGTACTCAGGACTTCAAATGGTTAATTCGCCCCGCTCACGCATAGCTGCCGCCAGTTTGGATGGTTCGAGCAAGCTGGCCTCGGCCCCGTAACGCTGCTTGACCGCCCGCTGTACCAACCAGATCGCGGCGGCGACTCCGGCCAGGCTAATCAGCAGGCCCGGCACGCGCATGACAGCGTTCACCTCGGCAATCTGCTGGTTAAAGGCGTCCGAGCCGAACTTGGCCGTGACTCGCGCATAATTCACCGCGCTGTTGATCAGGCCGCCGATCAGATCGACCAGGGCAAAGGCCACGGTTGCGCGCGCCAGCCCCCGGTGAATGCCAGGGTCGCGCATGGCCTGCTGGGTGGCGGCGCGGTCGGTATCGTTCTCGCCGATGCTCGCGGCGTCCAGAAAAATGCGGAATAGCGGCACACGGGTGCCCGCACTAATAAGGAACAGAATAGCTGTCAGATAGGAACGGGCGCTGTCTTTGACGGCGTACCAGAAGCCGTCGACGTACCAGAACGCCAGCGCGCCACTCATCAGTGCCCCGGCCCCACCAATCAGGGCCACCGGGCTGACATTGCGGTTGACCAGAATATCCCACATGACGTAGACCACCGGAATGAGGGCCGCCACAAGGTAAGCGCGGATATTTCCAGTCTCACCGCTGCCCAGCAGGCTGGAAATGCCGATGCCCTCGCCCAGAAGATTGGGATTTAAGATCAGAATCGGGATAAGCAGGGTGAAAATCAGGTCCCAGATCGTCCGGGGAATGCGGCGCTTGGGTCTGGCCGGACTGGGAACAGGGGTCGGGGCGGGGGCAGTCATCGAGTGTATTGTCTCACTCGGGCGTTAACGCGTGATGGAATGGACGTGAGTGCATAAATTTACGTGCCTGCGCCCTGTTTATGCTGCTTTTGCCAGTCGCGCACGGCGGCGACCAGAAAGGTGCAGGCCTCGGCACAGGGTAGGCCCCCCGGCACCCCTTCCAGAAAGGTGCGGGTCAGGGGTTCAGCGGCCCACAGGCGGCTGCGCAGGCACTGGCT
>NZ_JAGLBG010000162.1 GCF_018260405.1 Deinococcus sp. | reverse complement strand
CGCAGCAAGAAGTGGTTCTGGCCCTGATGAAGGTGGTGGGGCGAGTTGCCGTGTTTCCTCTCCCGGGGTAGGCCGCCATACTGCCCTTCTCTCTGCGTAATTTGAGCTGAAGATCACCTTTAGAAATCCTCATTCAAATCACAGTCATCTTACAAAAAGCGGAAATCTGAACTGTCAGATGTAGCTGACGTTAAGGTTGTATAAATATGGGGAATAGACATTTGACTTTCCCAGACCTTTCTGTGGCAACCTGACTAGTTTGGGGAAGACTAAAGACCAGAGTATTTGGAAGTCTGATAGGTCAGTCGCTCAGTACCTGACAGGTTGGGTTTCTGCCCGTCCAGAACGGCAACGACAAAGAGTTGACTTCACACAATGTCTATCGGATTTAAGCCACTTAGTCGCGGTGTCACTTAGAAAAGGGCAGGGCAAAGGGCTTGAACAGGCTTTGCCCTACAGGACTAAGGGTTAGAAAATCTCCTCCTGTACGGCCTCTAGAGCAACCTGTCAGGTACTGAGGGTCAGTCGATGCCGGGTAGAGCGTGCGATATGAGGTACCTCTACCCCGAGGGAAACGAGAAGGCGCAAAGTGGCTGCTGGCAGACTCGGGGAAGTGCGCCCCAGAGCGAGCAGGAGCGAAACGGGTTCCGGGCGTGCAGTGGGCCACCCGGCAACCCCGTACCCTCGTAGGTGGTTAACGCAGCAGACGGCAGTCTGTATGGGCGGTCTGCCTATTGCGCCTAGTCGGGTGTTCCCCCACGGGCCGAGTGGCGGTGTCAGACTGAGGCCATGAGTCATTCTCTGAGTGGTCAGCTCATTTTACCTGGCGGCGCGGTGCAAAGTGGCACCATTCACTTTTCGGAAGTGATCGAAGGGGTGACGCCGGACGCGGACGCTTCTGCGGGAAGCTGTTTCATCGTGCCGGGGTTTATTGATACTCATGTTCACGGTGGGGGAGGGGGCGACACAATGGACGGTGCCCCTGGGCTGGCACGCCTGTGCCGCCTGCACGCGCAGCACGGAACCACGACGGTGCTGCCGACCACCATGACGGGTCCCTGGGAACAGGTCATGCAGGCGCTTGAGGCGGTGGCGGCCATGAGACGTTCAGGCGGTGTGTCCGGCGGAGCTGATATTGCTGGGGCGCATCTCGAAGGGCCGTTCATCAGTCCTCAGCGGCTGGGGGCGCAGCCGCCGAACACGCTAGAGCCGACGCCACAGCTGGTGGCCGAAGTTCTGGGCACCGGTGTGCTGCGGGCCGTGACGCTGGCCCCCGAGCAGCCCGGAGCGACGCAAGCGGGGCTGGCCTTTGCCCGTGCCGGGCTCCGGGTGGGCATCGGGCATACGGTGGCAGACGCCGAAACGGTCACAGAATTTGTGCGGGCCGTGCAGCAGGCGGGCGGGCGCACCGCCGCCACACACCTCTTTAATGCGATGGGCGGTGTGCAGGGCCGTGAACCGGGACCACCGGGCGTTCTGCTGGCCGACCCACAGAGTTTTCTGGAGGTTATTCTGGACTTTGTGCATGTGCATCCCACCAGTTTTCAGCTGGCCTGCCGGGCCGGGCCGGGCCGCACTCTGCTGATTACCGACGCGATGCGGGCGGCGGGCGAAGGCGACGGCCTCAGCGAACTGGGCGGCCAGACGGTGATCGTCCGGAACGGGGAAGCGCACCTGGAAAACGGCTCGCTGGCGGGAAGCGTCCTGACTATGGACCGGGCCGTGCAAAACGCGCTAAAGGCGGGCCTGACGTTGCCGGAAGCCAGCCGAATGGCCAGCCTGATCCCAGCGCAATCGATTGGCCTGAGTGACCGGGGCGAACTGCGGGTCGGGTTGCGGGCCGATGTGGTGGTGCTGGACGCCGAATATAGGGTGCTTGCCGTGTACGTCGCGGGTCAACAGGTAGTGGGTCAGCCGGTGTCGGGTCGGGGGATTTCCTGATGGAGGGGGTGCTTATGCCCGGGCGTGCTACCCCTGACCCACTTATGTTGCAGGAGACCCGTCAGGTGCCTGCGGCTCTTGCCCGGCAGTGGCAGGAAAATGCGCCGCTGATCTCGCCTCTTGTCCGGGCCATTCGGGAGCGCCAGCCCGCTTACGCGGTGACGGTGGCGCGGGGCAGCAGCGATCACGCCTGCACCTTCTTGAAATACGCCCTCGAAACGCAGTTGTGCCTGCCAGTCGTCAGCGCCGCCCCCAGTGTCTTGACCCTGTACGGCACGCGGCTTCGGCTGGCTGGGGCGCTGGTCGTCGCCGTTTCGCAGTCGGGGGCCAGTCCGGACATTACTGAGACACTCCGGGCGGCCCGTGAAGCCGGGGCCTTGACGGTGGCGCTGGTTAATGTGCAAGACAGTGAGCTGGCGGCCACCGCCGAGTTTGTCCTGCCGCTGCGCTGCGGCGAGGAACAGGCGGTCGCGGCTACCAAGAGCTTCATAGCCAGTCTGACGGCCTTTTTGCCGGTGTTGGCCGAGTTGGGCGGGGACCACGCGCTGACGGCGGCCCTGGAAGCGTTGCCGACCGACCTGCGCCGGACGCTGGAACTCGAAGAGCAGGCGGCGGCGCTGGCCAGGCGTTACCGTTTTGCCGACCAGTTGCTAATTCTGGGGCGCGGCCTGAATTACGGTGTAGCCCAGGAAGCGGCCCTGAAACTAAAGGAAACCAGCGGCGTTCACGCTGAAGCCTACAGCGCCGCCGAATTCAGCCACGGCCCCCGGCGGCTGATCGTCAGCGGCCTGCCAGTGCTGGGCCTAAGCGCAGCAGATGTGGCGTGGCCTGCGACGCAGGCGGCTTATGCCGAGTTGCTCGGGCAGGGGGCAGACCTGCGAACCATCGGCCCAGCCCAGGGCAGTACCCTGACCACTCCGGCGGGGGCGCATCCTTTGCTGGCTCCGGCCTGTACGGCGCTGGCCTTTTATCTGTTCGCCGCGTATGTGGCGCTGGAACGCGGCCTTGACCCCGACCACCCGCCACTGCTGAGCAAAGTGACCCGCACCCGCTGAGGGAAAGCGGATGCGGGTTAATTCACCGATGTTCCAAGAACAGGGAAGGAGTGGGGCAAACGACCTTTTTGTGGCCTTGTCACTCAGGAGCTAAGAACGTTGTGCTAAGAGGCTGTCTGAGGCCCTAACCATGGGAAATGTTTTAGGCTTTAACGGTGGAACGCGCAGCTTACCCTAGC
>NZ_JAGLBG010000161.1 GCF_018260405.1 Deinococcus sp. | reverse complement strand
CCAGCGATTGTGCGCCTGATGAAGAGGGCAGCATGGATACTCCGACGATATGGGCCTCAGACAGCCTCTCAGGTTATGAAACTTGTACCGATTGCTCATGTCCCCTCAGCTACGGCGCGTAGCTACTTGGCCAAGCGCCGTGTTAGGTTCCACATCGCAGAGGCATCACCTTCTGTCACCTAAGATGGGAAAATAAGAAGCCAGGGATGGCTTTCAATAGAAGCCCACCCAAAAGCGGTTTTTCGCCGTGTCCATCGCGCTGAGCAGTTATGCACAAACTTCGGTTGCCTGTTTACCGCCCTCTAGACTTGGGAGCGCATCACTTACAGGGCCACTTTTGCAGGCTGGTCAAGCGGCTAGACTGACCCGCTATGTCGCGCTCTCCTGTTACCCGTACCGCTGTCAAACCTGAAGTGATGAGTCCTGTCGGCGGAGAGGCTCAGCTGCGGGCCGCGCTTGAGGCCGGGGCTGACGCGGTCTTTTTCGGGGTCAATCCGCTGGTGGGTGGTGGCCGGGCCGACGGTACTGGGGCGGGGTTTCATGCGCGGGCCAAAGTCGGTTTTGAAGCCGAGGCCCTGCCAGACGTGATGCGGACGCTGCACGAACGCGGGGTAATGGGGTTCGTGACCTTTAACATTCTGGTGTATGACCGCGAATTGCGCGACGCCGAGCGCCAACTGATGTGGCTGGCCGAGGCCGGGGTAGACGCCCTGATCGTGCAGGATCACGGCGTGGCGCGTCTGGCCCAGGACATCTGCCCTGACCTGCCGATTCACGGCAGTACCCAGATGAGTATCACCTCTGCCGAGGGCGCGGAACTGGCGCGGCGGTTCGGGGCCAGACGCGTGGTGCTGGGGCGCGAACTGAGCCTGAGCGATATCGAGCGCATTGCCCGGCAGACCGACATGGAGCTGGAAACCTTCGTGCACGGCGCCCTGTGCGTCAGCTACAGCGGGCAGTGCTTTTCAAGCGAGGCATGGGGCGGGCGCAGCGCCAACCGGGGGCAGTGTGCCCAGGCCTGCCGCCTGCCCTACGAGATGTTTGTAGACGGCCAGTACCGCGACCTGGGCGACGCCCGCTACCTGCTCTCGCCGGGTGATTTGTACGCGCTGCACCAGGTGCCCGAGCTGGTGCGAATCGGCGTGAACTGCCTGAAGATCGAGGGCCGCTACAAGGACGCCGAATTCGTGGCCCTTACGACTGCCGCTTACCGCAAGGCCGTCGACGAGGCGTGGGCGAGGTTGCCCCTGAGCGTCACGGCGCAGGAAGAACAAGACCTCGCACAGGTGTACTCGCGTGGGCTGGGGCCGCACTTCATGGCCGGAACCAACCACCAGACGGTCGTGCGCGGGCGGGCGCCGAGGCACCGGGGCGTGCAGGTCGGCACCGTGCGCGGCCTGACCGAACGCGGCGTGCTGGTCGAACTGAACAAAGAGGTCAAACCCGGTGACGGGCTGGTGTTTGACCCGGCCAACTGGCGCACGCCGCAGGGCCGCGAAGAAGGCGGTTTTCTGTACGGTTTGTGGCAGGGCGGGCGGCAGCTGGAAGAACCGGGCCGCGCCGGGCAGACCTACGAACTGCGCTTTGGGCGCGGGGCGGTCAACCCGGAGCGCGTGCGTGAGGGCGACCCGGTGTGGCGTACCCACGACCCGAGTCTGGCCGCCCGCGTCAGGCCACTGATCGAGGCCACCGACCCCGTTTACACCCGCCCGGTCGAGGCCCACTTTTACGGCCAGGTGGGTGAATGGCCCGCACTGACCCTAAGCGACGGACAGGGCCACCGCGTGACCGTGCAGGGCGAAGCGCCGCTGCCTGCGGCCCGCAACCGGGCACTCGACGAGGCCACACTGAGCGAGCAACTTAGCAAGCTGGGCGGCACGGGCTATCACCTTTCCGGGTTAACGGTGGACTTGCAGGGCGCAGGTTTTTTACCGGTGTCGGCCCTTAACGCGCTGCGCCGTGACGCGGTGGCCTTGCTGACCGAGCAGCGCGGTCAGGCTCCCAGGCGCAGCATTGAGCCCCGGTTGCAAGAGGCACTGGCCCGTGCTACACGCCTTAAAGTGGCCGCCGACAACCGCCCCGCCGCGCTGCATGTGCTGGTACGGACGCCCGAGCAGCTCGGGGCCGCGCTGGAACTGCGCCCCGAGAGCATCACGCTGGACTATCTGGAACTGTACGGCCTGAAACCCAGCGTCGAGAAAGTGCGGGCGGCGGGTCTTCTGGTACGGGTCGCCAGTCCGCGCATTCTGAAGCCTACCGAACAGAATCTGCAAAAGTTTCTGCTGGGGCTGAACGCCGGGATTCTGGTGCGCTCGGGCGGGCTGCTAGAGGGTCTTCAGGGTGAGAACGCCGAGTTGACCGGGGATTTCTCGCTGAACGCCGCCAACGTGCTGACCTCGCTGGCGCTGCTGGAGCTGGGCCTGACCCGCCTGACGCCCACGCATGACCTGAACGCGCAGCAGATCACCGAACTGGCCGGACTGGTCGGCCCCGAGCGGCTGGAAGTCATCGCCTATCAGCACCTGCCCGTGTTTCATACCGAGCACTGCGTCTTTTGCCGCTTTCTGTCGGACGGCACCGACTACACCAACTGCGGGCACCCCTGCGAGTCTCACCGGGTTGCCCTGCGCGACGAACGCGGCGTGTCACACCCGGTCATGGCCGACGTGGGCTGCCGCAACACGGTCTTCGAGGGCCGTCCGCAGGTGGCCGCGCCGCATATGAGCGACTGGCTGGCGGCGGGTCTACGCGATTTTCGCCTCGAATTCGTGCACGAATCGCCGGATCAGGTCAGCGAAGTGATCTCGGTTCACCGCGCTTTCCTGAACGGCAAAATCAGCAGTGGCGAATTGCAGACACGCCTGAGCGCCGTCTCGGATCAGGGCGTCACTGAGGGCAGCCTGTTCGTGCCGGAAGGATTTGATCTGCTGCCCGCGCTGCCTACCGTGTAGCCGTCTCTATGTGGTCACTCAGAGCGCCCAGACCGGCTTCAAAGCCCCCCGAGGCCCGCTGTCCCCAAACACGCCGCCGAACCGCGCTAGGGCAAGCGAGGGCCGCTTCGGTATCCCGCCTACCTGGGCATAGGGCAGCGCGCACAGGAACCTGGAAAACTGCCCCCGCCTCAGCTCACGCCGCACCACTTAGAGGCTGTCTGAGGCCCATATCGTCGGAGTATCCATGCTGCCCTCTTCATCAGGCGCACAATCGCTGGAGCAG
>NZ_JAGLBG010000160.1 GCF_018260405.1 Deinococcus sp. | reverse complement strand
GCTCCAGCGATTGTGCGCCTGATGAAGAGGGCAGCATGGATACTCCGACGATATGGGCCTCAGACAGCCTCTCAGACTGCCCCGCCGCCTAATGAGCCGTTGGTGACTTCGTGGTGTAGAGGAACGCGCTCGCGTAGGCTGGGACGGTCGCCAGTAGCCGGGCCTGCTCCAGCCGAGGCGATAGCGCTGACTGTCCTGAGGGCGTGTCAGAATCTGGCTACCAGGACGCGTGGTGTCACCGAAACGGGGAGCGCCGCAGAATCCTGTCAGACCTCCGGGGTAAATTAGAGGTGCAGCCGGGCGGGACGGTGAAGATCACCGAACTCAGCCTCCCCGTCGCTTAGTAGGAGATAGACCGACATGGACATGAAGAAACTGATGAAGCAGATGCAGCAGGCCCAGGCCGCCGCCACCAAAATCCAGGATGAGCTGGCCGGGCAGTCTGTCGAAGGAACCGCCAGTGGACTGGTTACCGTGATCATGAACGGCCACGGCAAGGTGCAGAGCCTTAAAATCAAGCCGGAAGCCGTGGACGGCGACGATGTCGAGGCCCTTGAAGACCTGTTGCTGGCCGCCCTGAACGACGCGAGCGCCAAGGCCGAGGAGTTGCAGCGCGACGCCACCAAGGGACTGGGCATCCCCGGCTTTTGAGGACTCGACGCCCCCAGCGTCCAGTGGCGCACACAGACAGGCGGCACGGAGATAAAAAGTGAAGTATCCCCCTTCGCTGGTATCGCTGATCCGCGAACTGTCACGGCTGCCGGGCATCGGCCCCAAAAGTGCCCAGCGCCTTGCTTTTCACCTGTTCGAGCAGCCGCGTGAAGACATCGAGCGCCTCGCCTCGGCCCTGCTGGAAGCCAAGCGCGACCTGCACGTTTGCCCAATTTGCTTCAACATTACCGACGCCGACAGGTGCGACGTGTGCGCCGATCCGGGCCGCGACCAGCAGCAGATCGCGGTGGTCGAGGAACCCGGCGACGTGATCGCCATCGAGCGGAGCGGCGAGTACCGGGGGTTATACCACGTTCTGCACGGGGTTCTTAGCCCCATGAATGGCGTCGGGCCGGAAAAGCTGCATATCAAGCCGCTGCTGCCGCGTGTGCAAGACGGTATGGAAGTTATTCTGGCGACAGGCACCACGGTCGAAGGCGACGCCACCGCGCTTTATTTGCAGCGCCTGCTGGAACCGCTGGGGGCCGTGGTCAGCCGCATCGCTTACGGCATTCCGGCGGGCGGCTCGCTGGAATACACCGACGAAATTACGCTGGGACGCGCCCTAACCGGGCGGCAACAGATCAGCAAACCGCGTGCGGCGCCCCCCAAAGACGGTTCGGGCGACGAGTTAGCCGTTCCCAGCTGACCGCGCTCACCTCATCCCTGCTGCGTCAGAATGCAAAACCGACCCCGGCAACCGAGGCTTAAGTAGCCATCCTGCCGGGGTTAGTTTTACGGCCTGATACCAGCTGCCGTCTGTTTCGTTGACCACTCGCCACTATCCTGGGTGGCCCACTCCACGCCTGGAACCCGTTGCTCTTGTGCTCGCCCTGCGCCGCAGCTCTACAAATCCGCTCGGGTTAGGCGGTTTTTGCGAACCTTTCAACCGGAGTCCGTCTAGGCGCTTACGCCGGGGTGCTGCTACTGGCACGCAATAGCTCTGCGGTAATGGCCTGATTAATCTTGCAACGGGCCTCGACATAAGATTCGGACAGGGTAGCCCCCGCCGCCGGAACATGCCCGCCGCCGCCTAGCGCCACAGCGATGTTCTGGGCACTGAGGCCGCCACTCGAACGCAGTGAAACTTTGACCCGGTCGCCGAAGTCTTTGATCATGACGGCCAGTCTGGAACCCTCGGCATTTCGGAGCAGCCCCACGTAAGACTCGACATCTTCCCAGGAAGCCCCAGCCCGCGCCAGCATAACGTCATCGACCCGCGCCAGCACAACCTGACCGTCCCATAAAAATTCCAGGGTGCCCAGCACTTCCTGAAGCAGCAAAAAGTAGGAACGTGGTTTTTGCCGCAGTTGCTCGGTCAGCCAGCCGATGCGTGCGCCGTGGGCCCGCAGCCGCGCCGCGCACTCGAACGTTTCGGGCGTCACGCTTTCAAAGGCAAAGTTACCCGTGTCGGTGTTTAGTCCCAGCATTAGCGGCGTGGCCAGGGCTTCCGTCCAGGGCACTCCGAGGGCGTCGATCACGTCAGCCACGATCATGGTTGCAGCGGGGCGGGAAGGATCGACCACGCCAGCGTCGGCGCGGCGCAGGTTGGTTCCGTGATGATCCACATTGACGACGGTGCCGCTGAAGGTGGTCAGGTCGGCCCCCGCCACCCGCGCCGGATCGTTGTTGTCTACGTCCAGGACAGCCACCAGAGCGTCTGTAGGCCACTCGGACAGCGGCGAGACGATTTCGCCCGGCTCGACCACGAAGCGCAGGTAGTGCGGCACCTCCATCGGGGCAATCACACTTTTGCCGATGGCCCTCAGCGCACGGCTTAGGCCCAGGACGCTTCCCAGAGCGTCTCCGTCCGGATTTTCGTGAGCCAGGACAACAATCGGTCCCTGATGGTTCTGGAGGCAAGCCGCCACGGCAGCAACCTCCTGCGGATAGTGAAGGCTGGAAGAATTCAGGGCGGACATTATTTTCCTACTATAATACGTCCCGAAACGCTGCGCCAGCCAACTACCCCCAGTACACCCGCTGCACCGAACCTGAAGCGGTCTAGAAGGACGACAAGGTTAGAGCATTTTGCAAAAAGATGGTGCTCTTTTGACTATCTTTTTGCCGAGTGGAACGAGAAGCGGAATCGTCGAGCTGCTTGCACAAGCGGAATGCACGTAATACAGACTGCCGATTGAAGCTAAACTAACCAGATTCAATTCGAGCAGATGAGAGTAGGAAAAGATACGGGTTCTGCAGTATGGTGGTACAGGCGGAGCCCTCTTGGGCAAAGCGGACTCGCTTGAGCAAGCCTGCCCGCCTCTTGGCAAACCAGCTTCTTGGTCAGAACGGCACCCAGGACGGGGCCTAACCGCACCAGAATTTAACGGAATCCGTATCAAATACAACAAAAAAAGGAAGACCCACCGGGGGCCTTCCTGCAAGGGTGTTAAACCTTACTCCAGAACCTTGGAAACGACGCCTGCACCGACGGTACGGCCACCTTCACGGATAGCGAAGCGCAGCCCTTCTTCCATGGCGATAGGCTTGATCAGTTCGACGTTGAAGGTCA
>NZ_JAGLBG010000015.1 GCF_018260405.1 Deinococcus sp. | reverse complement strand
AGGCGGCGGCGGAATGCAAGCCGGAGAAGCTTGCCAACTCACCCCTCGCCAACTCACTGCCTCAGCTGTTGTCCACCACAACCGTAAAGCTCTTGCTCACCTTGCCATTTGCCGGAATGTCTACCCGCAACTCGGCGCTGGCCTGATTTTGCACGGCGGGCGCGTTGTCGATAAAGACCTTGCGGCCCCCCACGCGCTCGGTCACCTCGGCACGCACGGCGCGGCTCTTGCTGCTCTCGAAGGCGTAGGTCACCTTGTAGGTGCTTTTGGTCACGTTGCCCTTGCTGTCCTTGACCTGCTGGACACTTTGCACCGTGCGGGTGTAAGCCACGTCGGGGTCGTCACCCAGCATAAACTCGACCTTGCCACCCTTGCGCATGTCATTGATGTTGGTCTGGCCCACGATGCGGCCTTCCTCACGCACAGTAATCGGGCCAGCGGGCAGGCGGTCATCGGCGGTAAAGCGGTAAAAGCGACTCAGGGTACCGGTCTGTTTCTCGGTCGAGAAATAGGTGCTTAGGCCCACGTAGCGCTCGAAAGTGCTTAGCTTGGGCGTAATGAAAGGCAGGGTCACGACGCTGTTGGCGGGCAGGATAAAGGCCGTGCTCAGCGTGTACTTGTACAGCCCACGCAGCTCGCCGCCGCTCTGGATTTTGGGGGCGTCAGCGGCAACCCCAGCGGTGGCCCGCATCATCATCAGAGCGGGCATCGGCATATTCTCACCTTGCACGTTCACATCGCCCGCGTACAGCTCGGTATTTTTGACCTCATAGGGTTGGTCGCTGCCGTTGCGGATGTCGGCCAGGGCGGTCAACTGTGCTCCCGCGTCGCTGGCCTTCAGGGTATAGCGCGGCGACCAGCTTACCGAGCGCGTCAGGTAGCTCAGGGTGCCACTGCCAGGCTGCGTCAGGCCAAAAACCAGCGTCTGCGAGGGCGTCAGCGGGTTGGCGGGGGGCAGCACGTCGAATTGTAGCTGGCTGTACTGCACGGTAAAATACTTGCCGCCAGCGTCCCGCACCAGCAGGTCTTTGGCCCGCACCAGCGTCACGGGTTCGACCTTCGGGCCGTCCTTGTCGTCACGGCGCAAAAAGACCTGTTTGCCTTCCAGACTGCTTAGCCAGTTGGCCTCCAGCTTTTGCACGGCGCTGTCAAAATTGAGGCCCTCCAGATCGAGGCTGCCTTGAATCACGCCGTTCCAGGCTTCCTGCGGCAGGGCCACGCTGAGCGTTTTGCCCGCGCTGCTTACCCTTTCACGCACTTCAGTAAAGCTGGGATAGATACGAATATCGGTCGCCGCCGCGTTAGTCATAAGTGAGCTTACAAGAGTTAGGGCCAAAGCCAGAGCAAGGGTCTTCTGCATGACCCAATAGTGAGCCAGGCCCGTTTATGAGATGTGAGAGCACGGGTCAGGTCTGAAACAGGTCTGATGCTCGGGTCATTGACGGAAGCGTCATTTCTGCGTTCTGATTCGGGCGTCGATGCTCAGCGTGCGCGTCAGACGGCCTCCTGCCGGAAGCTCGGCGGCCAGCGTCGCGTCAGCGTTTTCCTTCACCGCGTCGCCGCTGAGCGTCACCACGCGGCCCGACAGCGCCCCCAGATTCTCGGTCACGCGCACGCGGGCAGGCTGGGTTTTGGCGTTTTTCAGCACATACACGACCTTGTAGGCCGCCCCGGTCTTGTCGCGCTGCACCACGCTGGCGGTGCGGGTGTAGGTCAGTTCAGGGTCTTCGCCCACACTGAGCACAATGGGCTGCCTGGCGGCGGTTTCGTTCAGTCCGGTCTGCCCGACCACATGCCCCTCATCGCGAATAAGTACCGGGCCAGCGGGCAAATACGCGTCGGCCTTCAGGCGGTAACTGCGCTGCGCTGCGCCGCCGCTGTCGCCAAGGCCAAAATAGGTCGAGACGGTATTCAGTCGCTCGGGCGTGATTTTGGGTGTCAGAAAGGGCAGGCTGGTGGTGCTGCGGGGCCGCAGGGCAAAGGGCCGCTCCAGCCTGAAGCGGTGCAGCCCGCGCAGCTCGCCGACCGCCACCACCGCGTTCCCGGTTCTGACCGGCATAGGCGCACTGGAAGACACCTGGGCCGTGGCTGCCGTGGCTTCGTCGGATACACTGCCAGCGTTGGCCCCGTACACATTCACGTCGCCGCTGACCAGTTCGGTCTGCCCCACCTGATACACCTGATCGCCCGGATTGCGGATGTCGGCCAGCGCGGTCAGCACGGCAGTGTCACCTTGTATGTTTAGCGTGTAGCGCGGCGACCAGCCCAGCCCGCGCGTCAGGTAGGTCAGCGTAGCGTGGCCCGGCCTCTCGACCTGAAAGGTCAGCGACCTGGCCGAGTTCTGCCCAGTGAGCGGCGGCGGCGTGTCGAACGCCAGATGGCTGGCCTGTATGCGGCGGTATTTGCCGTTCCAGTCCTTCACCAGCAGGTCACGCGCCCGGATCAGCGTCACGTCTTTGGGCTTGCCGCCGACGTACAACGTCATGTGCTGCCCTTCCAGGCTGCTAAGCCAGCCCTCGCTGCCCGTCAGCGTGCTTGACAAGACGCTAACGCCCTCCAGATTAGCGGTATCGGTCAGCAGATACGGGTCGGTGTCGCCCGCCAGCGTGTAACTCTGCCCGGTAATCTGCACGGGCGCTCTGACCTCGGCAAAGTTGGGATAGACCTGCAACAGGGCCACGGTGCGCACGCTGCCCGCTTCCGGCGGTGGGGCGGTCTGCGGGGCCTGTTCCGCCAGAGGCTTGCACCCGCACAGGCCCAGGGCCAGAATACCGGCCAGGAGAAGCAGGAGAGAAGACGCTCGGCGCGGCGCGATAGAAGGTGACATGCTTCAGCATATGGGAAAATGGCTGATAGGCAGCTGATGGGGGCGCTTGGACTCGTCCCGCTGATTCCCCTTCCAGCCGCTGCCGGGCGGCTGTGCGCCTCCGCTCGGGTGAGGCAAAACACTCCAGTGTCAGCCAACAGCCAACAAAAACCCCCACCACAACGGGCAGGGGCTTGAGCGGCTTCACAGTCTGACTTTTAGACGGTTCGACCTTTAGACTTTTCGACCTTCAGATAGACTCTCAGCGCTGCTTGGCAGCTTCGATCAGCGCGGGCACAATCTGGTTCACGTCGCCCACGATGCCGTAGTCCGCGACCTTGAAGATCGGTGCCTCGGCGTCCTTGTTGATGGCAATAATGTTCTTGCTCTTGCCCATGCCCGAGAGGTGTTGCACCGCGCCCGACACGCCCAGCGCAATATACGCCTTGGGCTGCACGGTTTTGCCGGTCTGCCCGACCTGCTCGGCGTAGGGCCGCCAGCCCGCATCCACCACGGCGCGGGTCGCGCCCACGCCCGCACCGATCTGGTCAGCGAGGCCCTCGACCAGGGTGGCAAAGTTCTCGGTGCTGCCCACACCGCGCCCACCGGTAACGATTACGTCGGCCTCAGTCAGGGCCACGCGACTTGTCTTCTCGACGCTCTTGCCGGTAACTTCCACGCGGGGGGCGGGCACATCCAGTTCCACGTCGTACTGCTCGCCCGCCGCGCCCGTGGGCTGGGCCGGGTTAAAGGAACCGGGCTTGGCGGTCACCACGACCACATTCCCCTCGGCTTCGACGGTTTCGGTGACGCGGGCCAAAAAAGTGTAGCGCTGGGCCTGCACCACCGCGCCGTTGGCACTCAATTTAATAGCGTCTTCGAGGTAAGGCGCGTCAAGCTTCACGGCCACACGCGGAGCGTACTCGCGCCCACTGCGGCTGCCCCCGATGATGACCAGATCGGCTTCGCCTTCCTGCGCGATCTGGGTCACTCCGGCGGCCCAGACTTCGGCGTTGTACTGCGCGAGCTGCGGCAGGTCGGCGACCAGTACCTGATCGGCGTATTGCGCGGCTTCGTTGGCGACCGGGGCCACGCCCTGCCCCATCACCAGCAGGGTCACGGGGCCCTCAGCGCCGCTCTCGCGGGCAGCGGTGACCATTTCGAGGGTGGACTTGGCAAGTTTAGTGCCGTTGTGTTCAGCGACAATCAGAATCACGGTTGAACCTCCGGTTCGTTTATTCGTCTACGTTTCTTGGTGTAACAGCTCTAAGGATTTACTCAAGTCTAAGCGCAGGAGGCGCGGGGAAGTGCCGTAGGAGTGTCTACTCACCACGCTTCACTTCCCACTCCTTTTACGCAATCACTTTTGCTTCATTACGCAGGAGGTTAAGCAGCTCGGCGGCGGCAACCTGCGGGTCCTTGCCGTCGATCATCTTGTTCAGGCGGGCGCGGGTCTGGATTTCGGCGCTCACGGTGCGCACGCGTGGCTCCACGCCGTACTGCTCCAGCGTGTCCTTGCGCAGTTCCTTTTTCTTGGCCTTCATGATGTTGGGCAGCGTCGGGTAACGCGGCTCGTTCAGGCCCTGCTGGGTGGTCACCACGGCGGGCAGCGGGGCACGGAAGCTCTCGTTGCCCTCATCCACGTCATGGCGGCCCGTGATGGCGTCGCCCTCGACACGCAGTTCGTTTGTCCAGGTCAGCTGGGGCCAGCCCAGTCGCTCGGCGGTGGCGGCTCCCAGGGCCTGCGAATCCCAGTCGGCCTCCTGCCCGCCGACCAAAATCAGCCCGGCGCTCTCGGCCTGCGCGACCTGCGCGACGAGCTTGCTGAGGCTCACGGCGTCAAGTTTCTCGCCAGTTTCAACGTGAATGGCGCGGTCAACACCCATCGCCAGGGCGGTGCGTAGGGCGTCCTCGTTGCGCTGCGGCCCGACGGCCAGCGCGACGATTTCCTCGACGGGTGCGCCGCTTTCGCGCAGGCGCAGGGCTTCTTCGACGCCGTACTCGTCCATGCCGTCGATCACGACGGTGGTGCCTTCCAGATCAACGGAATTGCCGCTGAGTTTTACGCGGGCTTCGGCGTCCGGGACTTGCCGGACCAGGGTCAGAATCTTCATGTGGCCTCCAGAATAAACGGGTCTTTGAAAGAGATTAGGGAGCTAGTTCGCATACTCCCGCCAGCAAAGAACTTATACTGAGTTCAAGTTTAGCGGATTGCAGAGCTGTTTTCTACCGGTCAAAGCATAGCGTCATGTCGGTCACCCGCAAACAGACCCCTACGAACAGGCCCCTGACGTGGTTCTTTCAAGTTCCTTAAGGTCTGGTCAAACCCCTGAGTAAGGCAGCTCATTTTGGTAGACCATGGTAGGAACTATGCAAAAGATTCTGATAGTCACTGCTCTCGCTCTGCTCGGCACCTGCTCCTCGGCTCGGGGTCTTAGTGGGGTTCAGCTTGGTCTGATGGGGGGCTACGCCTCGGGCCTTTCGGGGGAGGCGTTCGTGATCGCCCCCAACGTCGCCGGACCTATCGGCGTCAAAGCCAGCGTCGCCCTTACCCGCCCGAGCGACAACATAGTCGACAGTGCCGACATCGGCGGCGGCCTGGGTACGTTTACCAGCGCCAAGAAGACTCTGGGAGCCAGCGAAAGCGGCAGCCGGACTACCCTCGGCCTGGACGGCACCTACAGCTTGGGCGAGGTCCTTCCCGGTGTGAGCGCCGTGGCTTACGCAGGCGGGCGCTACGGCATGTTCAAGGCCACCGAAAGCTACGCCATCAGCAACTCCTCGACGACCTACAAGATGAATTCCTTCGGCATCGGGGCCGGGGCTATGCTCAGCTACGCGCTGGCGGGGAATATTAGCCTGGTGGGTGATCTGGGCGTAGATGAATACTTTAACACCACCATCGGTGTGTCCGGAAGCGCCAAAGACAGCATCGGCACGGGTGACAAGACTTACAGCACCGTCCGTAACCGGCTCGCCTTCCCCAATACAGTGTTCAAGGCCCGCATCGGGGTCAAGATCGACTACTGAGCGGCTGGATCAGCAGGCGGTGTGACAGGCTCCCCGGCTCCGGTCTGGGAGCTTTTTTTGGCCTGATGCTCCAGCAGTCCGCGCAGCTGCTCGAAGGCGGCCACCGTGCGCGGAAACCCCAGGTAAGGGATGCAAAAGAGCAGTGTTTCACGCACTTCCTGCTCGGTGGCCCCGGCCTGCATCGCCCCGCGCAGATGGGTACGCAGTTCGGGCGGACTGCCCAGCGAGGCCAGCATCACGCAGGCAAGCAGTTCCCTGGTTTTCAGGTCCAAACCAGGCCGCTCGTACACCGTGTCGTAGGCGAAGTCGCGGATATAGCTCATCAGGGCCGGGTCAAGCTGTTCCAGGCGCTCCAGAATCCGTTCCTCCTGGCTTCCGAAGATGACCGTGCGGGCACTGGGCAGGGCAGCTGGGGGGGCAGTTTCATCCATGTCTCTAGGCTACTGCCCCCGCTGGCCGACACTCCGGGCTTTGGCTATTGCGCTGGCTTTTTTGCCTATACTTGGACTCGGTACAGCAAAATATAGACTGTTTACCTGTTCCCCGGAGGATACCCCCATGACCCAGCCGTCTCTGCCTGCCCCCGCCGCCGAAGCTGTCAAAGCTGCTTTGCACGCCATTCCCATGAACGCCACCGTCGGAGTCCAGATTACGGACGTAGGTGCGGGCTGGGCCACGGGCGTGTGTGCCGACAGTGCCCCTTTTCGCAATCACTTGGGAACCATTCATGCCGGGGCACAGTTTTTGCTGGCCGAAGCCGTCAGCGGCGCGGCTTTTGCCGGAGCACTGGCCCGGTATCTTAACGAAGCCGTGCCCCTGATCGAGAAAATGGAAGTGCATTATGTGGGCCGCGCCGTCGGGGACCTAAGCGCCCGCGCCGAGGCCAGCGCCGCTGATCTGCCCGCCGCCCTGGCGCAGTACGCGGCTGAAGGCAAGGCACGCCTCATCCTGAATGTGACTGTGAAAGATGGCGAAGACAAGGAAGTGATGCAGGCCCAGGCCCACTGGTACACCCGCAAACGCAGCTGACCGGAGGCGGCCAGGCTCCCCCAGGCACCAGCGACAGCGTTTTACCGCCGCGCACTGAGGCCCTTAAGCCTCCCCCCTGGTTCTGAGTGGGCCGTCTGAGTAGGCCGTCTGGGTGAGCACAAGGCTGGACGCATAACCCACATGCCTGACAGGACGGGCGCGTCCGGGAAGAAGTTCCAGAGGTGCCTCTGCCGGAAGGGAAGTGAGACAGGGAAGCCTTACTGCGGCGTGTTCTGTTCGAGCCAACCAGCCAGCCAGGGCAGTTTAACAGCTACTTTTTCTTTCAGGCCTTCCCAGTAGCGGCGCGACCAGCCTTCTATATTGCGCTGCTTGCCGCGTGCGACGGCCATTGCGCCCTCGGGAACGTCGGCGTGAACGGCGCTGCCCGCCGCGATGAAAGCCGCGTCACCCACGCAGCGCGGCGCGATGATGGTGCTGTTGCTGCCAATAAACACGCCCGCGCCCACCGTGCTCTGGTGCTTATTCACGCCGTCGAAATTCGCCACGATGGTGCCCGCGCCCACGTTCGTCTCCTGCCCGATAGTCACGTCTCCCAGGTAAGCGAGGTGCCCGGCCTTGACGCCCGCGCCCAGCCGCGCGTTCTTGGTTTCCACAAAGTTGCCGATGTGCACGCCCTCGCCCAGCACCGTGCCGGGGCGCAGGCGGGCGAACGGCCCCACGTCGCTGCCGCTGCCGACCTGCGCTCCTTCCAGCACGCTATGCGGCTTGACGCTGACGCCCGTTTCCAGCACCGAATCGGTCACGACGCTGTAGGCACCCACCGTCACGTCGTCGGCAATACGGGTTTGCCCGCGCAGAATGACGCCCGGTTCGATGGTCACGTCACGCCCGATGGTCACGCTGTCTTCGATATACACGGTTTCTGAGGCTGAAATGCTCACGCCGTTTTTCAGATGCCCGGCGTTGATCCGCGCGCGCATGATGCTTTCGATTTCCGCCAGCCCGGCGCGGTCGTTGGCTCCCCGCACCTCATCAGTGTCGGCCAGTTTAAAGGCCCGCACGGGTTTGCCGGAGTCGCGGTACAGCCCTAGCAGGTCGGTCAAGTAATACTCGCCCGAGGCATTGTCGTTGCCGATCCTGCGGGCCAGTTCGGGGGCCTGCGAATTGAACACGTACACGCCGCTGTTGAATTCACCGATCTTCTTTTCGCTTTCGCTGGCGTCCTTCTGCTCGACGATGCGCTCCACGTTGCCGCCCGCGCCACGCACGATTCTGCCGTAGCCGGTGGCGTCGGGCAGTTCGCCGGTCAGCACGGTCATGGCGCTGCCACGCTCGCGGTGGTCGGCCAGCAGGTCATGCAGGGTTTCCGGGCGCAGCAGGGGCGTATCGCCGTACAGCACCAGAATGTCGGCGTCTGGTTGCTCTAGGGCGCCCACACCACTCAAAAAGGCGTCGCCGGTGCCGCGCTGCTGCTCTTGCCGGGCAAAGACGATGCCGGGCTGTTTCAGAGCCGCTTCAACTTTTTGTGCGCCGTGACCGGTCACCACCACGATCCGGCGTGCGCCCAGCTCCTGCGCGGCCTTGACGGCCCAGGCGACCATCGGACGCCCGGCGACCGGGTGCAGCACCTTGGGCAGCTTCGATTTCATACGGGTGCCCTGTCCGGCAGCCAGGATCAGTACGTCCAGTGGACGGTTATGTTCAGTCATGGGTTTCACCTTTGGTTCAGTGTAAAGGAAGCGGGCCGGGGACTTATTGCCTGGCTGACCGTGGGTTTCTAAACAAGCCTGGCCCGAAAGTGCAGCGCCGCCCCGAAAGTGCAGCAGCGCAGGGCGGCGACCGTGCTCAGGCTGCCGCCAATGGTCAGTTCAGACTGTTTCTTTGATGACTGTTTCCGGGGCGGCCGAGGCCACTTCAGTCGGCAGCGGCTCGGGCCGCGAGCGCAGGCGCATAAGCATCCAGAGGCTGACCAGAATCAGCGGAACGCTGATAAGCTGGGTTTCGGTCCACAGGCCGATGCCCGGCTCATTCAGTCCCTGCGAGAGGTAAGACTTGACCGGCAGCGGGTTGAGGCGAAAGGTTTCTTCCCATCCGGCCCGCAGGACGCTGTACCACAGCCAGAACTGCCAGAAGGCCCACCCCGGACGGCGCGAACGCAGCCAATAGAACGCGGCGATGCTGAGGATGATGCCGATAATGACGCCGTACATCTGCGTGTAGTGAACCGGCGCGGTCATCACCAGTTGCCCGCCGATGGTCTGGCAGTATTTCGACAAGTCGAGGTCGGGGTTAGGGTTGGCCACGCACATGCCGTCGTGAAAGGCTCGGGCGCTTGCGGGCCAGTGGTAGCCGATGGGCCAGCCGGTCACGCGCCCGACGGTATCGGTGCCGTTCATGATGTTGCCGATACGCCCGCCAATGATCCCGAAGGCCACGCCCGGTACACACAAGTCGGCGTATTTGTAGAAATCCATCTTGTATTTGCGCGTGAAGTACAGCATCACTAGAATGCCGCCGATCAGCCCGCCGTGAATGCTGATGCCGCCGCCCCGGATGTTAACGATGTCGAGTAGCACGCGCGGAAAGGGAATATGCGCGAACATGTTCCACGAGGTCGCCACGAACACGATTCTGGCCCCCACGATGCCCCAGAACAGCATCCACAAGATCATGCGCTCGAAAAGGTCCACATTCAGGCCGCGCCGCCGGGCGTAATTTGTTCCCACATAGATACCCGCGACGACGCCGAGCATGATCAGCAGGCCGTACCAGGCAATTGTGAAACCACCAATATTCAGAAAGACCGGATTCATAAGTCACGTGCAGTTTAGGGCCTGAACGCATGAGGGAAGCGCGGGGCGCGGCAGACGGCAGCCAAAAACCCTCCCGGCGTGAGAGGGCTGGTGGCCGCGCACACAAACTTTAGCTGTCCAGAATGACGTTTTGGGTCTGATACGAATGGCCGATTGAGCCGGGCCGCTTTGGATTCAATCCGGGCGGAGGCGCGAGGAATACGGATTTCGCGGTCTGGAGTTCCCGGTTAGGGTTCCCCCGAGGAAAGCGCCCGAAGCTGCTTTGCGGCGCAGCTCTACGAGTCGGCTCGAACTTGAACGGTTTTTGCAACGCTTTCAACCGGAGTCCGTCTCAGTCGGCGGAATGACCCGGAAGATGCGCGAGAGCAGCACGCCCAGTTCGTACAGCACGTACAGCGGCACGGCCACCAGGAGCATGTTGCCGGGGTCGGGTGTCGGCGTGATGATGGCGGCGGCGATCAGAATGCCAATCAGCGCAAACCGCCAGCCTGCCCGTAGCATGGTGTGGTTTACGATGCCGATGCGCGTCAGGATAACCGCCAGGATCGGTAACTCGAAGGCCAGCCCGAAGGCGACCAGGAACGTGACCACCGTCCCGATATACTCCTGAAGGTCGAGCATTGGCGTGACCACGCCCGCCAGGAAATCCACCAGAAACGGCACCATGGTGGGCAGTACCACGTGATAGCCGAACAGCACGCCGCAGATAAACGCGAAGCCCGCCCCCAGGATGAACGGCAGCGCCCAGCGCCGCTCCTGCGGATACAGCCCCGGCGCAACGAAGCCCCACACCTGCCCCAGGATAAACGGCAGCGAAATCGCCAGTCCCGCCCAGAAGGCCAGGTTGAAACTGAGCATCAGCTGCGCGGCCAGCTTGGTCGTGATGACCTGCACCCTATTTTCGCGGTACAGCTCGGAATAGGACAGCGGCTGCTTGACCAGCTCGATCAGTTGCACGCGGTACTGAAAGGCGATAATCACGCCGATGATCAAAAAAACCAGGCCGATGATGATGCGCCGCCGCAGTTCTTCGAGGTGGTCGAACAGCGGCGCACTTTTCAGATCAGCCTCGGTGGGTACGGTGGGGGCAGGGGTCACAGCGCTTCAGTTCCCCGGATCAGCGGCGATCTACGGGAGTTTGCACTGGATTCGTCTGTACCTTGGCCACCGTGGTTTCACGCACGACCGTCACCGGCTGCCCAGTTGCCGGATCAAGCTGCTGCGAAGGCACATCAACCACTGTGTGCTGAACGGTGGTCGACACCGGTTCCTTGACTTCTTTCTTGAATTCCTTGATGCCCTGGCCCATGCCCTTCATGATTTCAGGGAGCTTTTTGGCCCCGAATAGCAGAGCGATCGCAAGAACGATCAGTAAAATTTCCATTGGCCCCATAACATTCTCCTTGGCGCGGTGAGGCGCTGACTTGGCGTTTCTGGCCCCCGGCAACCAGCTGGCCGGAATATCCCAGCGCATTCTGCCTATGTTAAAGCGAATTGCAAAGAAAGAGCAGTGCTCCGAATGATGGGCACTTCGGAAAAACACCGCCGCCCGCTTCATTCTACGTCCTGCTCTTTCTTGTTCACTCGTTCCACTCGGCAAAAAAATGGTCAAAACAGCACCACCCTTTTGCAAAATGCTCTAAATCGAGCGGCAAGGCCGCTTGCACCCGTGCTTAGGCTTTCAGCCCAGTTCTAGGCGGCTTATCTCTGGATAAACGAACGCGCTTTCAGATGCTCCGGCCGCCGTCCACCAGGATTTCTTGCCCGGTGATGTACGCCGCCTCGCTGGTCGCCAGAAAAGCGACGGCAGCGGCGACCTCACCCGGTTCACCGAAACGCCGCGCCGGAATCCTGGCTTTCAGCTTCTCGGCCTCGGCGGGGTCGCTGCGCAGCTTTTGCAGGCGCTCGGTGGCGGTGTAACCGGGGGCCACGGTGTTGCAGGTCACGCCGTCGGCGGCCACTTCCAGCGACAGTGTCCGCAGGTGGTTGGTCACGGCGGCGCGCATGGCATTACTCACAGGTAGGGTCGGCGAGGGCCGTCCTACCGTCAGGCTGGTAATGGCAATGATCCGGCCCCAGTGCCGCTCGCGCATACCGGGCAGCACGCCGCCAACCAGCCGGGCGGTACTCATAAAGGTGGTCTGAAAGCCCGTGTCCCAGCCCTGCTCTGTCACTTCACTGGGCAGGCTGGGCGGCGGCCCGCCCGCGTTGCTGACCAGAATATCCACCTGTCCAGCTGCGTCCAGGGCTGCCTGCACGCCTGCCGGGGTACTGACATCCGCCACGACCCAGCTGGCCCCGATGGTCGCAGCAGCGGCTTTCAGCGTGTCTGCGCCCCGGGCGGCCAGCGTGACTTCTGCCCCCAGTTGACGCAGTTGCTGCGCCGCCGCAAAGCCGATTCCCTTGCTGCCGCCCGTTACCAGCGCCCGTCTGCCGTCCAGTCTAAAGAGTGCCATGCCGTGAAGGTAGCAGACGCCGCCTGTGCCTGAGCTGCAAGCGACCTGTTCCTGAGCTGCAAGCGACTGCGATGCGCGTGAGCTGACAAAAAAGAGTGTATGAGCCTATATGCTGAATGTCATATGAGCGTCATACTTGGTATTGATATCGGTGGTAGCGGCATTAAAGGCGCTCCAGTAGACGTGCAGACGGGCAAGCTGGTCGCCGAGCGCCACCGGATTCCAACCCCGGAAGGTGCAAAGCCAGCCGACGTGAAAAAAGTCGTGGCCGAGCTGGTTAGGCACTTTCAGCACAGCGGGCCGGTGGGTCTTACCTTTCCAGGGATCGTGCAGCACGGAGTAACCCTGAGCGCCGCCAACGTCGATAATGACTGGATCGGAATAGAGGCCGACCAACTCTTTACCGACGCGACGGGCTGCGACGTATTTCTGCTTAACGACGCCGACGCCGCTGGACTCGCCGAGGCTAGATTCGGGGCGGGGGCTGGTGTGCGCGGCACAGTGCTGATGCTGACTTTCGGTACCGGCATCGGCAGCGCCCTGATTCACGAAGGCGTGCTGGTCCCCAACACCGAGCTTGGTCACCTGTGGCTGCGCGACAAGCACGCCGAGAGCTGGGCTTCTGACCGCGCCCGCGAAAACGATGATCTAAACTGGAAACAGTGGTCCAGGCGAGCCAGCGCCTACCTGCAACATCTCGAACTGCTGTTCTCGCCGGATCTGTTCATCATCGGCGGCGGCATTAGCAAGAAGGCCGACAGGTGGCGCGACCTGATCACCCTGGAGCGCAGCCAGCTGCTTCCTGCCGCGCTGCTAAACGACGCCGGAATCGTGGGAGCGGCTATGTACGCCGGGGCCCAGGTCGGAACTGTGCGCCCGCCGCGCCCAGCGCTGAAACCCCAGCGCGTCGAGGCGTCGGCCACTATGAGCAAACCGGCCAAAACCACCGCCAAAGCTGGACTCACCGGGGCTAAGTAGCTGCTGGTGCAAGTGCAGCGGACTCGTAGAGCTGCCCCGCAGAGCGAGCAGAAGAGAAACCGGATTCCGGGTGTGCAGTGGGCCACCCGGCGCCTGGGCGAGTATTCAACGAAACAGGCGGCAGTAACCAACCAAATAAGTTCCGCTGCCGCGTAAGATCGGCCCTATGACGCCGAATCCATCCATACCCCGCCTGCTGACCTGTGACGTGCTGTACACCGGTATGGGCGGGGCGCAGTCGCCCGGAGCCGTGGTGGTCGTGGGCAAAACCATTGCGGCCACGGGAAGCCTGGATGACCTGCGGGCCAGTTATCCACATGCCGCAGAGGAAAGCGTGGGCGGCATCATCGCGCCGCCGCCTGTTAACGCCCACACGCACCTCGACATGAGCGCCTATGATTTTTGTGCCCTGCCCTACTTTCGCTGGATTCCGGAAGTGGTGGTTGGGCAGCGTGAGCGGCGTGGTGTGCTCGGAGCCCTGGCTGGGGCCGACGCACTGGCCCGCCTGAACGTCGGCGGCGTGGGCGACATCGTCTTTGCCGCTCCAGTCATGGAGGCTCTGCTGGCGCGGGAAGACCTGAGTGGCGTGCTGTATATCGAGGCTTTTGCGCCTCGGCCCGAACAGGCCGATGAGGTGTTCGGGCGCTTACGTGAGCAGATCACGGGCTGGCGCAAGCTACAGCGCCCCGACGGGCCACGCCTAGGTATTTCGCCGCACACGCCGTTCACGGTCAGTCACCGCCTCATGAAACGGCTGGCCGATTACGCAGCGGGGGAGGGGCTGCCGCTGCAAATCCATGTGGCCGAACATCCCAGTGAACTGGAACTGTTCCAGACCGGGGCCGGGCCACTGTGGGCCAATCGTTTGCAAGCGTTGAACCCGGACACGTTTGCCGAAGTGATTGGGCGCGTCCCCGAGCCTGGGTTGACCCCGGTGCGCTACCTCGACGAACTGGGTGTGCTGGAGGCCCGGCCCACGTTGATTCATATGGTGAACGTAACTCCGGACGACATTGCGCGGGTGGCCCGCGCTGGCTGCGCTGTCGTCACCTGCCCGCGCAGCAATCATCACCTTGAATGTGGGGTCTTCGACTGGCCTGCTTTCGCCGCTGCCGGGGTCGAGATCGCACTGGGCACCGATTCGGTCGCCAGCGGCGAAAGCCTGGACGTGCGCCAAGAGGTCGAATTTGCCCGGCAGCTTTATCCGCGCCTTGACCCCCGGATGCTGGTACGTGCGGCGGTCAAGGGCGGGCACCGCGTTGTTGGCACCCGGACGCCTTTTATTCGGCGCGGCGAAGCCTGGCACGACTGGTATATCTGGGGGTAAGTGTGCTACAATTTTTCGGTTAGCTACGCACAGTGACGTAGCAAAAGGAGTTCAATATGCAAAAAGACCTGCACCCCAAAGCTGTTCCCTGCAAAATCATCTTCCAGGGCAAAGTCGTTCTCGAAACCCTGAGCACCAGGCCCGAAATCCACGTGGATGTCTGGAGCGGCGTGCACCCCTTCTGGACCGGCGAAGAGCGCTTCTTGGATACCGAAGGCCGCGTGGACAAGTTCAACAAGCGTTTCGGCGAAAGCTACCGCACCACCCGCAAGAAGTAATACGGATTCCGATTGAATCTGGTAGTTTCAGATTCAATCCGAGCGGACGCGAGTGGGAAAAGTACGGACTCTGCGTTATGGAAGCGCAGGAGGTGCAGTCCCGACTGTGCTGGAATTAAGCGGAGTCCGTATAAGCTAGCTTCACTCGATTGGCCCTGCCCACGTGGTGGGGCTTTTTTGTGGTCTGAGGCCGTACCTGTAGGCCGCCAGCCCCAGGCCGACTAGCGGATAAATCTACCACACAAACTGGATATAAGGGTGAATGGCGGTGGTCAGTACAAACGGCGCGACACCGAACAGCATGATGGCCGCAGCCTTGAAAGCCATTCCGAAACCAGTCCACGGCGATGTGCGCCAGTAGACCATGCAGGGCAGCCACAGGCTGAGGCCGAACAAGGCGAAGCCAGCGAGGGCGGCGTAGGCAAGCGCGAGGCCAATGGCGTCACCAAATTCTGGTGCCTGCCAGAGCACCGGAAGGGTGAAGATCAGCGCTAGCGCCCCAGCCAGCCCAAAGACCTCATCCAGAAAACCCACGCGGGGCAGGCGCACCAGCAGACTGAAGGCCAGGAGAGCCACGACCGCGTTCACGAGGGCTGAAAGTGCCTGGGTGGTCAGCTCTTTCGTTCGCTGCGCGGCTCTGGCCTGGGCTTCGCTGGGCATCATTCGGTTGGGCCAGCGGCGCACCTGACCCGAGGGCAACGTCAGGGTGAGCTGGTACTTTTCCGGTGTCCAGGGATACAGACGGCGGGCGGAGGGGTCAGGCCGAGGAGCAGGAGTGACCAGGCCAACCAGCTTTTCATACGCTCAGTGTACAGGTGAGCCAGCGTACGCTTCTGGGCAGGCTGGGCAGTCACGTAACCGGGGGCCGCTCTGCCATAATCCCCTGTGCTCAAGTCTCCCTACTCCGGCGGGCACCTCGAAGTGATCGTCGGGCCAATGTTCAGTGGTAAAAGTGAAGAACTCATCCGGCGCGTGACCCGTGCGCTGATTGCCCGGCAGCGGATAGCCGTGTTCAAGCCTGCGCTCGACGACCGCTATCACGCGGCTCATGTGGCAAGTCATGCCGGGCGCACCATCGAGGCGCTGGCCGTGCCCGATGTGGCGGCTATTCACGCTCACCTCTCGGGCCAGGGCGAACTCCTCAGCGCCGCGCCGGAAGGCCTGGACGTGATCGGCATCGACGAGGCGCAATTCTTTGGCCCCGAACTGGTGCCACTGGTGTTGGATCTGGCTGACGCCGGGGTCCGCGTGATTCTGGGTGGTCTGGACCTGGATTTCCGCGCCGAACCATTTGGCCTGATGCCCGAGCTGCTGGCCCGCGCCGAGAGCGTCGATAAATTGACCGCCATCTGCACCGTGTGCGGCGCCCCAGCCACCCGGACGCAGCGTCTGATCGGCGGCCACCCGGCCCGCTTCGACGATCCTGTGGTGCTGGTCGGGGCGCAGGAAAGCTACGAGGCCCGCTGCCGGGTTCATCATGAAATCGAACGCTAGAAAGAACACTACGCATCGTTGACCCTCGCCCGTTACGGGGGTGAGGAGGGGGGCAACTCAACGCTGCTAATCGTCCAGACCAAAAAAACCGCCCCCACTTGGAGGGCGGCTCTTCTAGCACTCTAGGACTTATTCGGTCTTTTCAGCGCTGGTTTCTTCGGTCTTGACATCGTCTTTCTTATCGCTGGCAAGGCCGAACTGTGCAAACAGGTCCGCGTACACGTCACCGAGCTTGGTGCTGATCTTGCCACCCTGCTGGGCGTCTTTGGCATTGTAGTTGTAGTCGGCACCGCCGCCACGTCCACCGCGTCCACCGCTGCGCTGACCGCCGCCTTGACCGCCGCCTGCGCTGTAACGTTCGCTGCGAGCACCACCGCCCTGGCTGACGTAGTCGCGGCTGCCGCCACCCTGCTGCGGGGCCGGGGCGCTGCCGCCCAGGAAGCGGCGACGGCTGAGGCTAGCACGCTGCTCCACGGGGTCGATGTTCAAGATCATGGCTTCGATTTCGTCACCCTTCTTGAACAGGTCGGCGGGGTTGTTCACACGGTTGAGGTCAAGTTCACTGATGTGAATCAGACCCTCGATGCCTTCTTCGATTTCCATAAACACACCGAAGTCGGTCATGCCGGTGATCTTGCCCTTGACGGGGGTGCCGGGCGGGTAACGGTCAGGCAGCGCACTCCAGGGATCGTCGGTGGTCTGACGGATTCCGAGGCTGATGCGGCGCTCCTTGGGGTCGATTCGCAAGATCACGGCTTCGACCTCGTCGCCTTCCTTCATCACTTCGTTGGGGTGGCGCACGCGCTTGGTCCAGCTCATTTCGCTCACGTGAACTAGCCCTTCCAGGCCGGGCTCCAGCTCGATGAAGGCACCGAAGTTCGTGAGGTTGGTGACCTTGCCCTTAACGTGCTGGCCGATGCTGTAACGCTCGGTGGCACCTTCCCAGGGATCCTGGGTCAGGGCCTTCATGCTCAGGTTAATGCGCTCACGGCCTTCGTCCACGTCAATGACCTGAACCTGAACCTTGTCGCCCACCTTGACCACGTCGCGGGGATGGTTGAAGCGCCCGTAGGTCAGTTCGCTGCGGTGCACCAGACCGTCAATGCCGCCCAGGTTCACGAACACGCCGAAATCGGTGATCTCGACAACTTCGCCCTCGAACTGGCTGCCGGGAGTCAACTGGCCAACGGTGGCTTCACGGGCCTTCTTCTTCTCGGCCTCCATGATTTCACGGTGGCTGATGATCACGCGGTTGCGCTTGCGGTTCAGCTCGATCAGCTTGACCTGTAGCGGCTTACCAACGTAGGGGTCAAGTTCATTGACGCGGCGGGTATCCACCTGACTGGCGGGCAGGAAGGCGCGGATGCCTTCGACCTGCGCGACCAGACCGCCACGCACTTTCTCCAGCACGTCGACTTCAAAGGCCTCGTCATTTTCCTGCATCTTTTCCAGCACGCGCCAGCCTTTGTCCTGCTCGGCACGTTTTTTGGAAAGGACGATCTGGTTGTTGGCGAGGTCCACACGCACCACGTAGGCCGTGATCTGCTCGCCAGCCTTGTACTGCTCCTGGGCCTGTTCCAGTGTGACGGGTTCCTCGTCGAGTTGGTTGAGGGGAATGACGCCCTCGACCTTCGCGCCAATGTCCACGGCAATGCCGTCCTGGCCGATGAACACGATGGTACCGTCGACGATATCGCCGCGCGACACATTGTGGTTTTCCTGCGCCTCGGTGGCGAGGATATCCTCCATGGTCATGGCGGGGTATTCGCGTTCCTCGTGCTGGGCGCTGACCTGAGTGTCAGCGGCGCTCGCCGTAGGGGTGACGGTGGTGGGGGTGCCCGCGTGGGGCTGAGTCCCGCCTTGCTGGGCGGGGGTCTGAGTGTTGTCTTCCATGAACTCCTGTCCTCCTGACGCGCACGGGGATTGGCTCCCAGTGCGTTCGTCTTCCTGATACCTGTCCATCCTGGCCTGCATACACAGGGGTGGTATGGCAACACCTCAGTATAGCAGAATCAAGCGTCGGTCAGCAAGCACACCTACAACTCGTAAACCCGCGTCTGAACGGAGTGCAGCCGATTCGCAGGCCGAAACCTGAGGGCGGCCCCCTTGACCTTTGGCCGCATTCCGTTTTATAGTCGTTCGCGCCGGAGAGATTTTTTCGGCCACGTCAGAGCACTGTGTTGGGGCATCGTCTAATGGCAGGACAACGGTCTCTGACACCGTCAGTCAAGGTTCGAGTCCTTGTGCCCCAACCAAAATGAAAGAGGAGTTTTCCTTACCGGAAGCTCCTTTTTCAGTTGTTATGACCCTGCACTGGCGTCTGAGTTCTGGAAAGCTATGCTTTAAAAAATAAAGTGTGCTTGCCTGACTTTCTGGGCTGTTGGGGCGGTGCTACCCTCTTGTTATGACGCAGAACCACGACTACGACGTGATCATCATTGGTGGAGGCCCAGCAGGGCTGACCGCCGCGATCTACACGGGCCGCGCCAGTCTCAGCACCCTAATTTTGGAAAAGGGGCTGCCCGGCGGACAGATTGCCCAGACGGAAGAGGTCGAAAACTACCCCGGCTTTCCCGAGCCGATTGCGGGGATGGAACTGGCCCAGCGCATGCAGCAGCAGGCTGAAAAATTTGGCAGCAAGATCGAAATGGACGAGGTGCAGGGCATTACCCACGACGCGGCGGCGCACCCCTATCCGTTTACGGTGCATGGGTACAGCGGCCAGTACCGTGCCCGTAGCGTAATTCTGGCGACTGGGGCCAACCCCCGCAAGCTGGGCATTCCCGGCGAGGAAAACTACTGGGGCAAGGGCGTAAGCACCTGCGCCACCTGCGACGGGTTTTTCTACCGGGGTAAGAAGGTCGTGGTCGTCGGTGGGGGAGACGCCGCCGTCGAGGAAGGGCTGTTTCTGACCAAATTCGCTGAGGAAGTGACGCTGATTCACCGCCGCGACACCCTACGGGCCAACAAGGTCGCGCAGGCCCGCGCTTTTGCCCACCCCAAGATGAAATTCATCTGGGATACGGCGGTCGAGGAAGTGTTGGCCACTGACAGCGTAACCGGGGTCAAGTTGAAGAACCTCAAGACGGGCGAAGTTAGCGAAATAGCGACGGACGGGGTATTTATCTTTATCGGCCACGTGCCAAACACCGAATTTATCAAAGACACCGTCAAGCTGCGTGACGACGGCTATGTCGAGGTGACCGACGAGATTTACACCAGTGTACCGATGCTGTTTGCGGCGGGAGATGTCAGCGATTACGTCTACCGTCAGCTGGCGACCAGCGTGGGAGCCGGAACGCGGGCCGCCATGAGCGCCGAGCGTGCCCTGGCTGCCCTGGAAGTCGCGGGCGCGGAAACAGCCGCCGACTGATACAGATTCGGGGTGAGGAGCCTGCAAACACCGTTCCGTCCGAGCGGCCCTGTAGAGCTGCGCCGCAGAGCAAAGAGGACTGTCGGGCGTGGAGTGGGCCCCCTGGTGATCTGGTGATCTTGCGGGTTGTTAACGGAACAGCACCAGACCCTCTCCATTCTCAGTGCAACGTACTTCTGACGGTTCTCGCCCCGCCCGGTTGATCTAAGGATGAACTTCGTTGCTAGGCCCACCGAACTTAAAGAAAATGCGCCCCGGCCCCAATTGCGGTCGGGGCGCGTTCTCGTCTAGGCTGAGTTTATGAAGACACCTTCCCTGCCTGAACGACTGGGCCGTAAAATTCGGGGGGTGCCGGGTAAAGTTCGCCGGATGTGCCAGAGCGTGACGCCCGAAATGGCGCATCCGGACGACGACTGGGCCGCGCAGTATCTCAATCCGGGCGAGCGGCTGGTTTACCTGGGCATGGACCCGCGTGACCGCGAACACGCCTGCCGGGTCACGGCCCATCTGCTGCGCGACTGCCCCCGTTCCAGCCCGGAGCTGATCGCGGCGGCGCTGCTTCATGACTGCGGCAAGAGTGTGCGGCCCTATTTTCTGGTCGAGCGCGTGCTGGTCGGCCTTATTCCTAACCGCCTGACCCGTATTTTGCCGCCGGTCGGGGGCATTGGCATACGCGCGGCGCACCCGGAACTTGGCGCTCAACTGGTGGCGCGGGCGGGCGGGCGGCCCCGTGTGGCGCAGCTGATCGTTCGGCATCATCAGAGTGTGGGCGACCCGGAAGCGGCGCTGCTGCACTATTACGATGACATGGAATAGATCCGGGAGTAGGCTTCCATTCCCGGTGTGGCGCGGCCAGCCGGGCTGCGCAGTGGAGGAAAGTATGAATGAACAAGACAAAAGACCGAATGCGGCCCACAGCGGCACCTTCAAATTGGGCGGGGAACTGAGCGTCAACCGCCTGGGCTTCGGCGCAATGAGAATTACCGGTGACGGGGTGTGGGGCGAGCCAAACGACGTTTCCGGTGCGCTGGAGACGCTGCGCCGCCTGCCGGAACTGGGCGTAAATTTCATTGATACTGCCGACAGCTACGGCCCTACCGTCAGCGAGGAACTGATTCGGCAGGCGCTGCACCCCTACGATCAGGTGATCGTGGCGACCAAGGGCGGCCTGACCCGCACCGGGCCAAACGTGTGGCCGCCTTGTGGCCGCCCGGAGTACCTGATTCAGCAGGCGCACCTCAGCCGCCGCCGCCTGGGAGTCGAGCAGATCGACCTGTGGCAGCTGCACCGCATCGACAAGGCCGTGCCCGCCGACGAGCAGTTCGGAGCCATCAGAACCTTGATCGACGACGGCGTAATCCGTTTCGCGGGGCTTTCGGAAGTGAGCGTCGAAGAAATCGAAGCGGCCCGCAAAGTGTTTCCGGTGGCGACCGTTCAGAACCTGTACAACCTGGTTAACCGCAAGAGCGAAGCTGTACTGGACTACTGCGCCCGCGAGAACATCGGCTTTATGCCCTGGTTTCCGCTCGCCTCGGGCAGTCTGGCCCGCGACGGCAGCGTGCTAAGCGACCTGGCCCGGCGCCTGGAAGCCACCCCGTCACAGGTGGCGCTGGCCTGGATTCTCCGGCGCAGTCCGGTGATGCTGCCCATTCCGGGAACCAGCAAGGTCAGGCATTTGGAGGAAAATGTGGCTGCCGCCGACCTACAGCTCAGTGACGAGGAGTTCCAGGCGCTCGACGCGGTAGGCCAGGCAGAGTGGGCCAAGACCAGCGCTCCCGAGAGCTGAGTAGTACGGAGCAGGGGGGGGAAGGAAAGATGGCTCCTTTCCCCCCTGCGTATTGTTGGCGTGTCACAAAATGGCGGCCTGAACCTTGCATACTGGCCGCTGTATGGCTGCCCCCAATCCACTGGCCCCCGATCTGCTGGCCGAACTTGCCCTGAAGCTGGGCGCAGACGTGGTCGGCTGGGCTCCGGCGCGGGTGCCTGCCGGGAGCGTGGCGCAATACGCCGGGTGGCTGGCGGCGGGGCGGCACGCGGGCATGAGCTATCTGGAACGCCAGCTGCCTGCACGGGCTGAGCCACAGACCCGGCTGGAAGGAGCGTTGAGCGTGCTGGTGCTGGGGCTTTCGCACGCTTTCGGGCCGCTGCCGAGGCCCACGGGCGGTGTGCGGGTCGGGCAGGTGGCCCGCTACGCCTGGACGCCGGATTACCACGACCAGCTTCAGCCGGTGCTGACGCGCCTGGAACACGGAGCAGCGGCCCTGGGCTACCGCGCCAAAGGTTATGTCGATCACGGCCCAGTCATGGAACGCCTGTTTGCGGCGGGGGCCTTTATGGGCTGGCGGGGCAAGTCGGGGATGCTCGTCAGTACCGAGTACGGGGCCTTCATGACTCTGGCGGTTGTGCTGACCGATCTGCCACTGGAGGGCGTAACCGCTCCCCACCCGGACCGCTGCGGACGGTGTACCCGCTGCGTGCAGGCGTGCCCTACGGCGGCCATCGGGCCAGACCGCGCCATCGACGCGCGGCGCTGCGTGTCTTACCTGACCATCGAGCACCGGGGGCCAGTGCCCGACGAGTTCCGGCCTGGCATCGGCGACTGGCTCTTTGGATGCGACGTGTGCAGCGCGGTGTGCCCCTGGACGCTCAAGGCTGGCCCGCTGGCGCGGACGCTGCGGCCCCTGCCAGAGCTGGCCTATCCAGACCTGACCCAGTTTTTTGGTATCAGCGAGCGCGAATTCGAGCGCCGTTTCGCGGGCACGGCGTTTTTGCGTCCGCGCCGCAAGGGAATGGCCCGCAACGCTCTGACGGTGCTGGGCAACACCCGCGACCCCCAGGGCTGGCCGCTCCTGCTGGCCGGACGGGCCGACCCCGCCTGGGAAGTACGCGAGGCGTCGGCCTGGGCGCTGGGCCAGTGGAACGAACTGGGTCACCTGGAGACGCTGCTGAACGACCCGCACGAGCTGGTGAGGGGCAGGGCGGCGCGGCTTTGGTCTGGTGGCTAATACGGACTGCCGATTGAACCGGGCAGTTTCAGATTCAATCCGAGCGGAGGCGAGAAGGAACACTACGGGTTTCTTGGCATGACCGTACAGGCGGTGCCTTCCTGGGCAAAACGGCACCCAGGATGGGGCGTGACCGCTGTCTTGATCAAAACGGCACCCAGAATGGGGCCTGACCGCTTCCCGCCTGAGCCAGAATGGAGCGGAATGCGTATAACCCCCCTCCTGGTGATGGAAGGGGGGGAAAGGACTGGCGTCAAGTTCAGTTCTTGACGAAGCAGGCTTTGACGCGGCCCGGTGCGGGATCACGGCCCCACTCCTGCACGGTGCACTGGAAGTTGGGCGAGGAATCGTTGATGCCGAACACGTACAGACCAGCTGCGCCGAAAGCCACCTGCTTGTTGGCGACATTGGTGCAGGTGCCGCCCTGCGGAGCGCACTGGACATAGCCAGCGGGGGCAGTGGGCTGCGCCGTGGGTGCGGGTGAGGGGGGTGAAGCTGGGGCCGCAGCCGGAGTAGCTGTGCCGGAAGACTTGACGAAGCAGCCTTTGGCACGGCCTGGTGCGGGGTCACGGCCCCACTCGCTGACGGTGCACTGGAAAGTGGGCGAGGCGTCGTTGACGCCGAACACGTACGACCCGGCGGTGCCGAAAGCCACCTGCTTGTTGGCGACGTTGGTGCAAATACCGCCCTCGGGAGCGCAGAGGGTATAGCCCGCTGGTGCAGTGGGCTGGGCCGCTGGAACAGGGGTTGGCACAGGTGCCGGTGCTGGGGCTGGTACCGGTGCGGGCGCAGGGGAAGGCGCAGGGGCCGGAGTTGGGACTGGGGCTGGGGCCGGTGCTGGGGCCGGTGCTGGGGCCGGGGCTGGGGTGGGCGCGGGGGCGCTAGTGCTGGCTCCCAGTTTACTCAGCGCACCGGGCAGGCTAATCAGACCGTAGCCGACATTGTTATTTTTGCTGCCCGCGTTGCTGGCGCTGGCGTAAAGCGCATTCTTGACCGTGTCCACGCTGGTGCCGGGTCTGGCCGAAAGCATGACCGCTACGGCCCCCGCAGTGATCGGACTGGCCTGCGAGCTGCCGCTAAGGGCGCCGTATTTTCCGCCGGGAAAGGTGCTGGTGATTTCCACGCCGGGCGCCGCTACATCCGGCTTGATGAACACGCCGTTGATCTTGCCCTGCCAGGCCACCGGGCCACGGCTGCTGAAACTGGCGACGTTTCCGTTCTGGTCGACTGCGCCGACCCCAATCGCGTCGGGTAGGTTGCCGGGGCTGCCAGTGCTGCTGCTGCTGGGGCCGAAATTCCCGATGGCGAACACTGGCACCACACCTGCTTTAAGCATGTTCTGCACGGGCACGATGAACTCGTCGTAGGTGCCTGGAATCCCCAGGCTCATGTTGACCAAGTTCGCGCCGTCGTTGGTATCGGCATTGTTGTCGGGGTCTAGCACGTACTGCATTCCGGCGATCACCTGCGCGAAGGTTCCCTCGTTGCCCGGCAGCACCAGTGCACTGATGATCTTGGCGTCGGGGGCCACCCCGGTTTTGCTGCCGACCATCAGGCCAGCGGTGTGCGTGCCGTGGTCAGTGGTGTCGTGGGCCTGGCTGTTGACGCGGTCGCCGTCGCTCCCGAATTCCTGAAACGCGACGACTTTGCCTGCGAGGTCTGGATGACTGGCGTCGATCCCGCTGTCAAGGTGCCCGATACGGACGCCCTGTCCCCGGAATCCGGCGGCCCAGGCCTGCGGCGCACCGATTTTTTCGAGGTGCCACGGTGTTCCGGCGGGGGCCGAAGCGGCGCTCAGGGCGGCTGCTTTGGGAATCTGAACTTTGAAGTTCTCGAAGACTTCCGACACGAACGGCAGCAGTGACAGGGCGCGGGCCTGCACTGGCGTCATGGGCAGGTAGATACTCTCGTCGAGCCAGAGCTGAGTGGCCGCGCCCGACTTGAGCGCCGAGTTCAGGAAGCCCGCCGATGGGCCGAGGGCGGCCAGCCGGGCAGCGAGCTGGGAGCGAAGGTTCTTGTACAGGGCGCGGCCCTGCGTGGTGTTGGCGACATTAAAACGGACAATCACGCCGACCTGGGTCTGGTCGCCTGCTTTGGCCCGTTGCAGCAGGGACGGCGAAAGGGTCCCCGCACTGGCCTGGGACACACTGCCCAGGGCCAGGACCACACCGAGCGCAGTCAGAATTCCGGCTTTTTTCTTCATGGTGCTCAGCCTAACTGGAGCCACTTGACGCCCCCTGAACGCAGCATGAGGACTTCTTGATAACGGGTCAGTCTCAGGTCAGTTCGCCAGTCAGTAGCTCCTGGCTACAGTGACGCGGGTCTGGGAAAAGCGCCCAAACTCGCCTTGCTCCGTAGCTTTGCAAGTGTGCTCGGGGCGACGGCGCAATCATCGCCTCGCAGCTGGGTATACGGACAATTTCCGGACGGGCACTCACTCTCAGCCGCTTACTCTCAGGCACTTTAAGCGCCTGTGCCGTATCCTGCCCTGATGCGCCGCGCCCTGCTCCTTGCCCTGCTTCTCGGGAACAGTTCACTCAGTCGGACTACGGCTCCGGCGGCGGCTCTGGCTACTGCCCTTCCAGCCACTGCGCTCCCGGCCCAGACCAAAAAAGAGGCTGCCAATGCCCAGACCGTGCCTGGTGAAGTGACTCTGAAACCCGAAAAACCACTGGTGCCGGGGGTGGTTGCGGCGCTGCGGGGTCTACCTGCCGGAGTCAAGTACGCCGTGCTGGTGCGGAATGCTAGCGACGGAAAGGTGCTCGAATCTTCCAATGCCGACCTGCCACTTATTCCGGCCAGTTCCCTTAAAACCGTGACCGGGGCCGCCGTGCTGCTGAGCCGTCAGGGGGCGCGGGGCTGGTGGAGTACCGAGCTGACTGTGCCCGCTACCGAAGTTGGAAAGGCCAGCGTGACCTCGCTGACCCTGCGCGGCAGTGCCGACCCGCTTTTAACCGTCTCGGACGGCCCGGACAGTCTGCGTGAACTGGCGCGGCAGGCTTACGCGCACGGCGTTCGGCAGGTTAGACAACTGCGCCTAGACGAAACGCGGCTCAATGGCGCGACTTTTATGAAAACGGATTACGCCGCCCCGATGCTTGCCGTGCGCCTGCGCGACTGGGATACGCTGCCGCCCCCGTCGGTTGAGGTGGCCCGGCAGCTTCTGGGCGCGGCGCTGGCCGCCGAACTGGGCCGCGCCGGAATTCGGGTGGCCTCGCCTGCACTGCAACCTGCGCCCGCTTATGTCCGGTACAAGCCCCCAGTGGTCAAGGACAAGGACGGCAAAGTGTTGCCGCCTGCGCGGTTAATTCCGCCTGGGCGACGCCCCGAACAGGCCGTCGCCAGCGTGCGGGGTACCGGGGTCGTGCCTTATGTCTGGTCGACCCTGCGGCCCAGCAATAATGCCCAGGCCGAGAGTCTGCTGGCGACCCTGGCGGTGCGGCCCGGCGGCGACGGCACCCTTAAAGGCGCGGCGGCCCACGAGCTCAAGCTATTGCGTAAGCTGGGCGTGAATGTCACTGGCCTGCGGCTGACCGACGGCAGCGGGCTGGGCCGTGAAAACCGCCTGACACCCCGCGCCCTGACCGACCTGATGAAGGTGATGTACGACCTGCCGTATCCGTTGGGAAAAAGTGGCCTGCCCGACCAGCTGTACCACGACCACCAGAACGCGTTTGTTGAGGCGCTGCCGCTGGCCGGAACCGGCGAGAATCTGCCCGAACACGGCGGGCGCGGCGGCACCATGGCCCTGCGGCTGGTAGGCAGTGGGCTGGACGTGCGGGCCAAGACCGGCACGCTGCCCGGCGTGAGCAGTCTGGCGGGCTATGAGCGGGCCAAAAGTGGCCGCCTACTGACCTTCGCCATCATCATGAACGGCCCCGAGACAGTAGACCTGTTGGCGCTGCGGGCAGTGCAAGACCGGATGGTGCGGGCGATGGCTGCGGCGCACTGAACTGGCGCAACGGGTTGCCCAACCAGACAGCAATCCGTACGAGTCGGGCCTCTCTTTAGAGCAGTGCTTTAAGTCGGGTGTGGCATCGCTCACGCGCCGCTGACCCCGGCTGGCCTAGACTGTAGACGTGAATAACGGACAGCGGAGTTTCGGGGGGCGGGTCGTGGTGGCGACCGCGAATGCGGGCAAGGTGCGCGAGATTGAGGCCGCCCTGCAGGGCCTGGGCTGGCAGCTCGAGGCTATTGGAAACCTGCCGATGCCCGAGGAAACTGGCGCGACCTACGAGGAAAATGCCGCTCTCAAAGCCTGTTCGCTGGCGCTGGCGACCGGTCTGCCTGCCCTGGCCGACGATTCCGGCCTGGAAGTGGCCGCCCTGAACGGCGAACCCGGCGTGTACTCGGCCCACTTCGGCAACCGCGCCAGCGACCTGGAGCGCAACCTGTACCTGCTGGAGCGGCTGCGTAACCGCCCGGATCGCCGCGCTAAATTCGTCTCGGTGGTCGTGCTGGCGTACCCCGACGGCGTGGTCGAGGAATACCGTGGCGAGGTGCCCGGCGTAATTCTGGAAGGGCCACGCGGCGAGGGCGGCTTCGGCTACGATCCGCTGTTCTTGCCCGACGGTCAGGCACCGGGCCATGAACCGCTGAGCATGGCCGAGATGACGACCGAGCAAAAGCAGGCGCTTAGTCACCGGGGCAAGGCGCTGGCCGCGCTGCTGGCCGCCCACCAGAGCGGGGCCGCCCGGCGCAATTATCCGGTTGGCGGGGCAGGCAGCCGCCTCGAATAAGCGGGTAGGGCAGGACGCAGCACGAAGTCACCAGACTTGCCGACCCCGAGCAGGCCGCGTGTTGGCTAAACGCCCGGCCCTAGGAAAGCTTGACGCTGGGGCCGTCATTTCCCGGCTTCCAGCCACCTGCGCTGCCGACTTCGGGTATCCTGTTCGTTATGTCTGCTGTTAAACCGCGCCCCCAGATTCAAGCTCTGCACCCTGATTTTGAACACGAAACCGAGCATCTGAATGCGACGGTAGCGGCCATGATTCGCCAGATCGAGTTCTGGGAAGACCGCGACAAGAACGCCGGGGCCGACCTCGAAACGTCGGTCACGATGGCCGACACTTCCGAGGAACACGCGGCCATGCTCAGCGTGCATGTGCATCAGCCGTATTTCGGCAGCCTTACGGTGCGCGTAGGTGGGCGTGAGCAGACCCTCTATATCGGCAAGCACGCGTTCCTGGACACCAAAGGCGGGCATAGCGTGGTGGGCTGGGAATCGGAAGTGGGCAGCCTGTTCTATTCCGACACGCTGGGCTGGACTCCCCGGCGCGGCGGGCAGGGTGTCATTCGGCGGCGGCGGCAACTCGACGTGGCGCACAAGCACCTGCTGCGCGTGACCGACCTGTACGACGACGAACAGGGCGGCGATACCGGCGGGCGCGAAGAAGTGCTTATTCGGCGACTCGAAGAACAGTCGACCGCCGGAATGCGTGACGTGGTCGAAACTTTGCAGCCCGAGCAGAACGAGGCGATGCGCTGGCCTGCCGGAACCCCGGTGATTATTCAGGGGGCCGCCGGGTCGGGGAAAACCACTATCGGATTTCACCGCCTCGCCTGGATGACCAGCCGTGACCGTGGCGTGCACACCGCCGCGCCCGAAAAGTGCATGGTGCTGATGCCCAACAAGGTGCTGGCGGCTTACGCGGCCCGCATTTTGCCTGAACTGGAGTTGCAGGGCGTCAACGTGACCACCCCTGAAAGCTGGATCACCGGGCTGCTGGGGCTGGAAAAACTGGAAGTCACCGACCGCACGCTGACACTGCTGCTGACCGACACCGACAACACCCGCCGGGCGCTGGCGTGGCGGCGGGCCAAGCTGCTAGGCGACGCCCGGATGCTCGACGTGGTGCGTAACCACCTCTGGAACAAGTTCAACCACGCGCTGACGGGCCAGAGCTTTAGCGAACCGGTCGAGTTGCGGGGCCGGGAGCCGAAGCTGGTCACGTTCAGTCAGGCCGACCTGGGGGGCCTTCTGCGCGACGTGTTTGCCGCCGACCCGCAAGAAGGCTACCGCGCAGGCTTCCGCAAGCTGCTCGATGACGCCGCGCTGGCCCAGGTCAACGTGCCGGAGGGCGAGGAACTCAGTGTGCGCCGTCAGCTGGCGGCCCCATTCACGGCGCTGCTGGGCAAGATTTTCGCCTCGACCACGCCCGTTACTGAAACCCGCCGCCTGCTGGGCGACCCCGACGCGCTGCGTGCCAGCGGCCTGCTGACCGACAAGGAAATCAAGCTGCTGCTCACCGACCCGCTCTCGGGCGTTCCGGCCCCGCGCCGCGCCCACGCCGATGTGACCGAGTTGCCGCTGATGCTGGCGGTGCAGGCCTTCACGGGCGGCATCGGGCGGCAAGACGGACGCAGCCTGGAACTGTTCGACCATGTAGTGCTCGATGAGGCGCAGGACTACTCGCCGCTCCTGTACGCGCTCCTGGGGCGGGCCACGCGCCCCGGCCACATCACTGCGCTGGGCGACCTGAACCAGGGGATGCACGGCTACAAGGGGCCGAGCAGCTGGGAAGCGGTGCAGGCGCAGCTGCCAGGGGCCAAAGTGCTAACTCTCTCGCGCACCTTCCGCAGCACCCGCCAGATCACGCAACTGGGGGCACGAATTGCCAGCACCTACAACCGGGCCGCCGACGTGCGCGGCGTAGACCGTGACGGGGCCGAGGTGCAGCGGTACAGCGGCGGAGAAAACGAGCTTCCGCTGATTGCCCAGGCGGTTAAGGATGCCCGCGCCGCCGGGCACACCAACATCGCCATTGTGACCCGGCGCGGGGCCGATGCTGAGCGTCTTAGCGAAGAGCTGCACGACTACGACACCGATGCGCAGCCGATCACTACGCAGGAACACCGCTACAAGGGCGGGCTGGTTATTTTGCCAGTCAACCTCGCCAAGGGGCTGGAATTCAGCGCCGCGATCGTCGCTCAGTGTAACGAGCAGACCTATGACGACAGCACCGAGTACGAGCGCCGATTGCTGTACGTGTCGGCCAGCCGCGCTCTGCACTGGCTGGCCCTGACCAGCGCAGGCGAGCTGCACCCGCTGGTGCGCGAATGATACGGACTCGGAGAGCTGCGCCGCAGGCGGTGCCCTCTTGGGCAGAGCGGCACCCAGAAAGGGGCCTGACCGCTGTCTTGGGCAAAACGGACCTGCTTGAGCGCAGTTCGTATGAGCATAAAGCAATGGAAAAACGCCCAGCCAGATACGGTTGGGCGTTTTCCCTTGACGTGCTGGACTTCAGTACTCGACGCTGACGACCGTAAATTTGGTGGTTGCGCCTTTGGCTCCCTGCAATTCCAGGGTGTCACCGGCCCGCTTGCCTCCGAGGGCCTTGCCGATGGGGCTGGCGTCGCTGACCTTGCCTTTGAGCACATCGACCTCGTAGGTGCCGACCAGCTCAAACTGGCGGTCCTTGCCTTTTTCGTCTCTCACCACCACTTTAGCCCCCAGACCAATCGCGCCGGTGGCGTCCTCGGGAATGATCTGGGCATTTTCGAGCTGGTGCTCGATCTGCACGATGCGGCTTTCGTTTTCACTCTGCTGCATGCGGGCTTCGTCATAGGCGGCACTTTCACGCAGGTCGCCGTCGGCAATGGCCGAACCCATGTATTCGCTGATCTGTTCCCGCCGCGTGGTCTTGAGGTGTCGCAGCGTTTCCTGCAACTTGTCGTAGCCGCGCTGGGTCATGGGAATGCGTTCTTTGGTCATAGCTTCCGATTATAAGGCTTTTGGCTGATGCTGTCCGGCAACTCGGATGAACGGAACTCGGTTTTAGCCTCCCTGCAAGAAGCCGCCCGCTTGCCTGCCGCGCACCGGACCTCAGTAGCGTTCGTTGCTTCGGGTCACCAGTAGCCTGACCTCGTGGGGACTGGTGGCCGCTTCCAGAGCCGCGTCCAGCGTAATCAGCCCCTCGGAATACAGCTTGACAAGGTACTGATCGAAGGTGTGCATCCCTCGAATATTGTCTTCGAGCAGAGCGTCTTTAATGAGCGGCGTCTTGTCCTCATCCCTAATGTAATCCTGCACCAGCGGCGTATTAAGCAGCACCTCGGTGCCCAGCACGCGGCCCAGGCCGTCGGCGCGGGGCAGTAGACGCTGACTGACGATACCGCTGAGCGACTCGGCCAGCAGTTTACGAATCTGCTCGCGTTCGTAGGGGGCAAAGAAGTCGATGATGCGGTTGACGCTCCGCACAGCGTCCTGGGTGTGCAGCGTGCTGATGACCAGATGCCCGGTCTGCGCCGCACTCAGGGCCGCCTCAACGGTTTCTTTGTCGCGCATCTCGCCGATCATGATCACGTCGGGGTCCTGGCGCATGGCGTATTTCAGGGCCGTGCGAAAGTCCTTGGTGTCGTTGCCGACTTCCCGCTGCACCACGATACTTTTCTTGTTTTTGTGCAGAATTTCGATAGGGTCTTCGATGGTGATGATGTTGCCCGCCAAGTGGCGGTTGATGTAGTCGATCAGACTGGCCACGCTGGTGCTTTTGCCGCTGCCCGTCGGTCCGGTAATCAGAACCAGGCCGCGTGTCTTGCCCGCGAATTCGGTCATAACCTCGGCGGGCAGTCCCAGCGCCTCGAAACTGGGAATGGCGTCGGTGACCACCCGCATCACGATGCCCACCGCGCCGCGCTGCCGGAAGATGTTGCAGCGGAAACGCCCCAGCCCCGGCAGGCTGTAGGCAGTATCCAGTTCGTTGCGGTACTCGAAATCCTCGCGCTCATCTGCGCTCAGCAGGGCCAGCGCCAGCGCCAGGGTATCGGCGGGCTTCAGCGGCTGCTCGCCAAAGGGCACCAGCAGGCCGTCGATCCGGCCCATCGGCGGGCTTCCGGCTTGCAGGTGAACATCCGATACGCGCCTGGCGACCATTTCGTGCAGCAGTTCGTCGAAGGTCACCGTGTCGCTCCCGCCGGGTGTCTTGGTCCCAGTGGCATGGCGGCCAGCTGCGCCTGACGTTTCAGATCACGCGGGTAGCTGGCGTGGCCCCCGTGTAGATACCCCCTGACTGGCACGAACCCGATCACGGCGCGCTTAGCCGGTGCGTAGGACAACGTTACCGGGTCAGTCAATACCTGGGGAAAGTGACTTCGTTCGGCCCCTTGACTTGCCTGCGTAAGAGGTGTCACTGGCGTCTGTCCAGTCCTAGTGCGCCGACCAGCGAGTCGAGGAGCCAGGAAATGACCGTCAGTACGATGGCCCCCACGAAAGCGCCCCCGAAGCCCGCCACGTTAAGCCGGGTCAGTGCGGCGACCAGTTCCAGCACCACCGCATTGACGACCAGGGTAAACAGCCCCAGGGTCAGCAGGTTGATCGGCAGGGAAAGCAGCAGCAGCACCGGGCGAATCAGCGCGTTCACGATGCCCATGACCAGCGCCGCCAGCACGACGTTGCTGGCCGTACTTCCAGGATCGAACCACACGCCGCCGTACACACGGGTCAGCAGATAAAGTGCCAGCGCATTGATGGCGAGCCGAAGAAGAAATCCCATGTTCAGAGAATAATCGTTTGGTGCTCTGTACTTCCCGGTTCTAGTTGCACGTATCCAGAGAAAGCGCGCGAATCCGCTCTGCGGCGCAACTGTACCGGGCAGTCACTTAGAGCATTGTGCAAAAAGATGGTGCTCTTTTGACCATCTTGTTGCCGAGTGGAGCGAGTGAACAAGAAAGAGCAGGACGGAGAATGAAGGGGGCGGCGGTATTTTGCCGACGTGCCCATCATTCGGAGAACTGGTCTAGCGTGCAGCTGGCAGGTTTCCGCAGCGCTCAGGCGGGCTTGTCTTCACCGAAGTTCCAGAAATCGAGATCGTCCACGGCGCTGCTCAGGTTATCGAGTTTGGCGAGGTCATCGGCTCCGGCATGGCCCTGGATATGCACCCCGGAGGTCTGCTCTCCAATCGCTCCGGCCATAACTTCGTGTGATACACCCGCAAACAGTCTGGCTGCCTGCTGGGGCGTGGCGTCGAGCAGCACGTCCTTAAGCACCTCGTCGGGCACTTCCTGGGACACTGTGGCCCGTGCCGAGGCCAGGGCCATAGCATCGATTTCGGGACGGGCCGCCGTTTCCTCGTCGAGGTCGCGCGTGCCGGGCGGGGTGACCACCGGAAAATCTTGTGAAGTCTCTGCCGCCCGGTCGCTCACGACGCGGCGCATCCGCAGAGCAGCGATTATCGCCACGATGATAAGCAGGATGATTACGATTGTCATTGGGTTACCTTATCCATAAATGGTTGCCGTTACCTTCCCCTAGCTGGTGGGACGAGTGTAAAAAATGTCCCATACAGGCCCTGTTTACCTGAAGGCCAGCGACCAGGATTGCTGACTGCCTCCAGGGTAAAGCGGCGACTATTTCCCTTCTCTTACTTTCTGCTCACCTGTGCGCGTGAAGACTTTCAGCCAGAAGTCTGCTAGGGAGGTGCCGGGTCATACGGAGCGCTGGTTGAACCGGGCAGTGTTGGATTCAATCTGAGCGGCGATCTCTTCTGCGACGGGCGACGCCTTGAGCACAGCTTCTCTCCTCCCTGCGTTTCAGCCGAAATCGTCCGGTACTGAACACACCCCGCCTCTCAGCGGTTCTACACTCGCCCGCTACTCACGTGAGAGACTGTAGTTTGCTGTACTCCCGTCTGCCCGTAAACATTGAAGATGGTTCCCTGGGACCTTTCAAAGCCGTCTATAGCTTTAGTGAAAAGTGTTCTCCTGCCTTTCGGCGCAGGCCAACAAAAGCGCGGGCTACTGCTGTCGCCCACGCTGGTCAAGAAGCTGCTTGTGCGTTCAGCTTTCGCTATAGGTCTTTTCGATAGGCATGCCCACGGCGTTGCCCCACTCGGTCCAGCTGCCGTCGTAGTTGCGGACCCTGGGGTAGCCCAGCAGCTCGTGCAGCACGAACCAGCTATGAGAACTGCGCTCGGCGATGCGGCAGTAGGCGATCACGTCTTTGTCGGGCGTTACGCCTTCGCCGCCGTACAGGGCCTTGAGTTCGTCGGCGGTCTTGAAGGTGCCGTCCTCGTTGGTGGCTTTGGCCCAGGGAATGTTACGGGCGCCGGGAATGTGGCCGCCGCGCAGGACGCCTTCTTGCGGGTAGTTGGGCATGTGAGTCACCTTGCCGCTAAATTCGTCGGGGCTGCGAACGTCCACTAGGGCGTTTTGCCCGGCCTGCACGCCCGCAAGGTGGCCACGCACTTCCTCACGCAGCGCCCGCAGGTGATGGTTGCGCTGTGGGGTAGGGTAGATGGTGGGCGTGATCTGCGGGGCATCGGTAGTCAGTTCGCGGTTTTCCTCGGTCCACTTCTGGCGGCCCCCATTCATGATCTTGAGGTTTTTTACGCCGCTATAGCTGAGAAACCAGTAGGCGTAGCTGGCCCACCAGTTGCTCTTGTCGCCGTACAGCACCACGGTGTCACTGGGGCTGATGCCCAGTTTGCCCAGCAGCTCGGCCACACCCGCCTCCTGAATGTAGTCGCGCTCGACCGGGTGCCACAGGTCGCCCTGCCAGTCGAGCTTAACCGCGCCGGGAATGTGGCCGGTTTCGTACAGCAGAATATCTTCGTCGACTTCCACGAGCTTTACGCCGGGCTTGCCCAGGTTCTGGGCGACCCAATCAGTGCTGACCAGTACATCTTTTGCGTATTCCATAGCCTTTTTCTCCTTGGGGTGACACTTGCTTACTGTGGTGACGCTTGAACGTTACGCCCGCATTCTAGGCCAGCCTCTATAGTTGATAAAAGGGGTCAACTGGACAGACCTCACTATGCCTGCCAGTGGGTCGGCGTTACAGTGACGTATGACTTCCGAAGCCCCCGCCCTGCCGGAAAAACTTCAGACCATCGTGGGTATGTTCAAAAGTGTGCCCAAGACCATGCGTCTGCAAGCGCTGCTGGATTACAGCAAGCGGCTGCCTGCCCTGCCCGCAAAATACACCGAGCACCCCGAATTCATGCAGCCGGTGCCCGAATGCACCAGCCCGTTTTTTCTGGTAACCGAGCGAGACGAGCAGGGCGGCGTGCAGATGTTTTTCAAGGTGCCTGAGGAGGCCCCCACCGTGCGCGGCTACGCGGGCATTTTGCGCGATGCCCTGAACGGCGAGTCGCCCGAAACGATCCTCAGCGTGCCCGACCAGTTCTATATGGAGATGGGCCTTAGCGAACTGATTACCCCGATGCGGATGCGCGGAATGGGAGCCATTCTTGCGCGGCTCAAGCGCGACGTGCAGTCTCAGGAGCAGGCCAGCGCCTAAGCAGACCGGTTCCCGACTACGCCAGAATTAGAGCCATTCTCCGAATGAGGGGCAGGTCGGAACAACACCGCCGCGCCCTTCATTCTACGTCCTGCTCTTTCTTTTTCACTTGTTCCACTCGGCAAAAAGATGGTCAAAAGAGCGCCATCTTTTTGCACAATGCTCTAAGCGAAGCTGGTATGGGCCGTGGTTCGGACAGCTTTGAAATTACGGTCTTCAGGTTGCGATCAACGCGGTGAGTTGTGAAACTGACAGAGGCGTTGATGAGAGGCTGTCTGAGGCCCTAACCATGGGAAATGTTTTAGGCTTTAACGGTGGAACGCGCAGCTTACCCTAGC
>NZ_JAGLBG010000159.1 GCF_018260405.1 Deinococcus sp. | reverse complement strand
TGGTCGAGGCCCTGGGCCTGTATGACGGGCGACCGGTCGAGCTGGGGGCCGCGTCATGAGTCGCCCCGACCATGACGCCCCCCCTCTTCTGATCGCGGTGCAGGTCGAGGGCCAGCACATACACCTGACGGTGAGCGGCCCAGACTTTGAGCAGGTGCTTACTTTTCCCGCCTCCATGTATTACCACCTTGCCCCCCGTGACCTGTTCAGCGCCGCGCCGCTCGCTCTAACGGTTTGGCCTGAACATCCTAGTCACGGGGGCGCGGCCAGCGCCTATCAGGTCGAGCCGTACACGGGGTGACGTGAGAGTCCGTGCGAAAAATTACCCTAGTAATCCAGCCTACAATTCAATCTGATCAAGATAAGCTTCCAGGGTATTCGGGTCGCGTAGCGTTCGCAGTTGCCCGGCAGCAATCGCTTCCGGCAAGGTGAAGTCGTATCGTCCGAGCATGTTCACATGCTCGTGAACCAGTGGGGTCAGGCGGGCTACGTCCTCATCACGCACTTCAGCGCCATCACGCTTGAGCTGTTCCAGGATTTCCTGTATGTAGCGCGTATTCCACAGGACAATCGCATTCACCACCAGCCCCAGTGCTCCCAACTGGTCTTCCATCCCCTCGCGGTATTTCTGCCGTAATTCCCCTCTGCCCCCGTGGAAGACCACCCGCGCCACGCCGTGGCGCTGTTCGCCTCGATTGAGCTGCCGCAGAATCCGCTGGCGGTACGTTTCATCGTCGATGTAATGCAGCAGGTACAGCGTTTTCTCAATCCGTCCGAACTCAGCCACTGCCCGGCCCAGACCGGACAGACTGCCGCCACGTCGCAGGGTTCGCATCACACTGATGGCCCCTATTTTCCCCAGTTTGAGTGATCCTGCTAGCCTGAGCATGTCTTCCCAGTGGGCTGCAATCAGAGATTCGTTCAGCGGGTTACTGCTCAGGTCATTCAGTGCGCCGTAATCGGCTTCTTTGTCGAGTCGCCAGAAGCTCTGGTCATGTAGGTCGGCCACTCTGGGACTGAATTTGTAGCCCAGCAAAGCAAACAGGCCAAAGACCACGTCGCTGTAGCCGTGGGTATCCGCCATGATCTCGCGGGGGTCGAGGCGGGTCTGCTGTTCCAGCAGGCCCGCGAGGATGTATAGGCTATCCCTGATCGTCCCTGGAATGACGATGCCGTGGAAGCCGGTGAACTGGTCGCTGGTGAAGTTGTAATAGGTCACGCCGCGCTGAGGGCCAAAATATTTGCTGTTCCATCCGGCGCTGATGGTACGAACAGGCACCACGAAGCGCAGTCCATCGGCAGAGGCGACTTCCCCGCCGCCCCAGACCTGGGCCAGCGGCAAATCGTACTGCGTATCGACCAGACAGGCATTTGAGGCGGCCAGCGTTTCCGCCCGCAGGTAATTCTGTTGCACCCACGACAGGCGGGCGATGGTCAGCGCCCGAACATCAGGGCGTGAAACTGCTTTCAGTCCGATATTGCAGGCTTGGGCGAGCAGCACAGCGCAGATACTCAACGGCAGATCATCGGCAGAAGATTTCGCTTCCGTGATGTGGGTAAAGGCGCTGGCAAAGCCCGTCAGGGCGTGAACTTCCAGCAGCAGTTCCGGTAAATCCACCGCTGGTAGGCGACTGAGCACCATCGCCCGCAGAGCCAGCAGGCTCTCCGGTTCGGGCAGAGCCGTCGGAGCAGCCAGACTCAGATGAGTCTGGCCTTTCTCAAGCTCGAACGTCAGCGCCGCGTTGTTGGGAAGATTGTCCATCACAGCCTGATAGGTCTGCCCCAGTTCGATCCGCAGCAGTTCCAGTTCGGCTCTGGCGTCCAGGCTGCGGCTGAGAGCGCGGCACACGTCATCCCGCACATCCAGCCATGCCTGTCCCTGCAACAGTTCAGCGCGGGGATCGCCATAGCGCTCGCTGCGCTCGACGAAGACTTCCCGGCGGTGCAGGGCTTGCTGGAGCCGCTTCGCGGCACAGAGGGTATACGCCTGGGGATCGACCACACCTTTGGCGGGAAAGACGTGTCTTTCCCAGGCCCGCGACACGAAGCCCCTGGGGGCTTCGCTCCATTTCGGTTTCCCGCCGCCTGGCTCGTCCATGCGTTTCAGGAAAGCCAGAGCGTCCAGCAACGGTTGGGCGCTGGGCGTTCCGTTGAACTGGATGGTCAGCAGAAACAGTCGCCAGAATCGGCGGATCGTGTTGTAGTAACGGCTGAGGGCTTCCGGTGTCGTATCGCTATCTGGGCTGGCGAGTTCAGCCACTTTACTCGCAGCGTCCCGAAGCTGTGGCTGGTTCACCCGTTGCAGCGCGACCTCACGGACTTTCTCCGGGGGAACCGTCTCGTCGAGGAGTACCAGCGCGACTTCCCTGAGCAACAGGGCGGCCTGGTCGAGGTCTTTCAGGGAACGCCAGCGTTCCTGACGGCGTTTCGCTTCCCCACGCAGGCTCAGGTCATTGATGTGATTCTCGAACAGTTCCAGCGCGTCATCGGTGGCGCTGCGTTCCAGATATTGGACATACACCAGCAGCCTTGCCAGACGACGTTCTTCCCCAGAGCGTTCCAGGGATTGAACACGAGCGGCCTGCACCTGCCTGACCAGAATCGTCTGCCGCGAGGTGGGAATGTCGCTCAGGTCAAGCTGACTGACGCCCACCGCACGAATCTTTTCAATCCGGTGCAACGCCTGATAAAGCGCTGGGGCGCTGATGCGGTCAGGTGGGGTTCGCAGACGCTCCAGAGGGGCCATCCAGTCGGTTTCAGGAACCGTGAGCAGGTTGGTCAAGGCCATACGCTGTTCAGGAGAAAGGCGTTCGCTCAGAGTGGTGTAGGTGCGAGCGGTATACCGCTCGCGGATTCGTGAAATCAGCCGTGCCAGAGTGCTGACTCCGGGCAGAACGATGCGCTGGGCAATCAGGTGGGCTGTCGCCAGGTCGAAGAGGACGCTGGGCCGCATGGCACTCAATTTCAGTTGCGCGTAGAGCCAGCGGTTGAGGCGAAAGGCCTGGAAGCCGTCAAACTCTAGATAATCCAGATGGTCGAGGATCAGTTTGCGGTGCTGGTGTCGGGTTGCGGCGCGTAGGGCGTAACGCACGAACTCCTGCCTTGGGAGGCCAAGTTGCTGAGCGACATGCTCGACTACGACGGCTGGCGTTTCCTGTGGATTGCTCAGGAACGTGCCCAAGAAGCGCAGGGTGCCGAGTTGCACTGCGAAACCCAGTTGAGATTCTGGACGACGACGTCCAGCCGTCACCGAGCGGTCTGCATCACTGAGGGTAAAAAAT
>NZ_JAGLBG010000158.1 GCF_018260405.1 Deinococcus sp. | reverse complement strand
AAACCCGTATGTTGTTCCTACTCGCATCCGCTCGGATTGATTCGGAACTGCACCAAATCAATCGGAATCCGTATAAGAACAGCCCAGGCGCTCCAAACAAGGCCCGATTTTTAAGATTTAGGCTGCTGCTTCTCTGGATAAGGCACCCGCAGAAAGCGTTCTGGAATTTCCCAGATGACCACCTTGGGCGGATTCTCTTGGCGGTCTTTTCCCTTCAAGTATTCCCGCATTGGCACCGTAGGTCCCTTACCCGCCTGAGCAGCGTTAAGCACTTCCGCTCCCAGGGCACGGCTCAGCGCTCCGCCAAAGTGCCAGACGTTCTCTGCGGTTTCGGCGCTGTAGCTTGTTCCCACCAGGGTCACCGCCAGGCTGTCACCACCCAGCAGGCCGCCGCCGCTCGCATCAGCACGGGTGTAAGTCAGTTCCTGTACCTGATCGGGTGCCGGGCCACTACCGTCCGGCGCGGGCACATACCGGAGCAGGTCGCCCCTGCGGGCCGTCACAGGCTTCTGGGCGGCGGCGTAGGTGGCGGCGTAGGTGGCGGCGGGTAGCTCGGGGGCCAGCTTCCTGACCACCGGGGTGAGCGTCTGGGCGGCTACAACAGCCCCGAACGGCGTCCAGTGGGTGTCGGTGTGCAGGAAGACTTCATAACCAGGTTTGGCGGCTTTCCTCAGTGCGGCTTCCAGGTCAGGGGCGGGAATACCTGCTTGCTCTAGGCCATGGCGAAACTCCTGATAGACCGGCTGCCAGACTGCCGGTTGCCGCGTACTTCCCAGTTCACCGGCATAAAGGCGGGTCTTGGCCGGAATCAGGGCGACCACCAGCTTGGCCCCGCTTTTTGCCAGTTCGTCGCGTACCTCACGGATATAGCTCAGCTTGCCGCGAATTTCCGCCGCGTCTTCAGGAGCCGTCTGGAATTCCTCGGTGGTAAAGAGCCAGCCGTTTTGCCCAATCACTGCGCCGTCACGCGCCTCACCGAACAGGCGGTAGTTCAGCCCGCCCCACAAGGCCACGCTGGGCACGCGCCAAGGCACGTTGGCATCCAGATTCTTCTTCTCGAATTCGGCCTGCGCCTCGCCAGTGATGAGCGACTTGCCGGTCGGCCAGCTGCGTACCGCCGACTGGGTCAGCACAGAGACCGCCCCAAGACCAACCACGGCCAGCAGGAAGACAGTGGGCAGCCAGTGCAGCAGCGTGGGCGTCTGGTGGTTATCGATATTGCCCTTGACACCACCGGGCTTCATCTGATGCTGGTGTTCAAAATTCGTCGTCACATCAACCTCAGAACTGGAAATACAAGAAGGGCGTGTAAGACTGAGCGCTCAGTTTCATGATCGCCAGGACAAACAGTGGCAGCAGCAGCACCGTCGCGGCCACTACCGGGCCGGGGCGCAGTAGCCTACTGCCCACATCGCCCATACGGGTACCCCACCACGGCGCGATGTAGACCACCAGCGCCGCCAGCAGCATGGTCCACAGCACGCTGGGCTTGACCTGCCACGCCAGCGTGTCGCTCAGGCCAAAGCCGTTAAGCCCCAGCATTCCCTTATACATCCGCAGGGCGCCCTGAACATGGTCGGCGCGGAACATCACCCAGCCGACGATCACCAGTAGCATGGTGCCGGGAATGGTCAACCACGCCGGAGCAGTGGGCCGCTTTTGCTGCTTGAGCTCAGCCTCGATGGCAAGCAGGGTGCCGTGCCATACGCCCCACAGCACGAAAGTCCAGTTGGCCCCGTGCCACAGGCCGCCCAGCACCATCGTCAGCCACTTGTTGAACTTGGTGCGGGCCACGCCTTTGCGGTTACCGCCCAGGCTGATGTAGAGGTACTGCTGGAGCCACCCCGAAAGGCTCATGTGCCACCTGCGCCAGAACTCGGTGATAGAGCGCGAGATGTACGGGTGGTTGAAGTTCTCAGGAAACTTAAAGCCCATCATGGCCGCCAGCCCGATCGCCATATCCGAGTAACCGCTGAAGTCGAAGTACAGCTGCAAGGTGTAGGCGATGGCCCCCAGCCAGGAATCGACGAAAGTGGGGCTGGACTGGTGGAACGTGGCGGTGACCAGCGGCGCGATGGTGTCGGCAAGCAGCACCTTCTTGGCAAACCCAGTCATGAAGCGGGTGGCTCCATAACTGAATTTCTCGATGGTGTGGGTGCGGTTCCGGAACTGATCGGCCAGCAGGTTGTATTTGAGGACTGGCCCGGCGATCAGGTGAGGAAACAGCGCAATAAACGCCGCGAAATCCAGCGGGTTATGGGTCGGTGGTTCCTCATGGCGGTACACGTCGACGATATACGAAATCGCGTGGAAGACGAAAAACGACAGCCCGATAGGCAGCAGAATCGGTGTCCAGGCAAAGGGATGAAAGCCGAACGTCTGGGTAATGGCGTTAAAACTCTCGATGCCAAAGTTGGCGTACTTGAAGTAGGCCAGTGCCCCCAGCATCAGCACGATGGCCGAAGTCAGGGTCCAGCGGCGAACACTTCCATCAGGCTGTTTGTCGAGCACCAGGCCGTAGATATAGGCGGCGGCTGTGACCGCGACCAGCAGCCAGAGAAAATCGATTCGCCACCACGAATACAGGGCGTAACTCCCGGCCAGAATCCACGCGCTGCGGGCTTTGAAAGGCAGCAGGTAGTAAACCAGCAAAAAGAGCGGGAGAAACAAAAACAAAAAGACATTAGAACTGAAGACCATGCTTCAGCAGCCTTCAGTTGGTTTTGGTCGAGCTTTGAGTGACGGTCATGCCCGTATCGCTCACGACCAGGGCGTAGCCGCTGCCGCGTTCCAACTTGACCCCGCTGACCGTACCGACGACCTTAGGGCCAGCAAACGCAGAGAGATCCACGGTAATTCCGTTCACGGCGCGGCTGCCGCTGCTGCCCGGCTTGACACCCGTGATCACGGTGGTCTTGCCGTCGGCTGTCTTGAGGTCAATGCTGGCATTCTTGCTAAGGTTGTACACCGTCAGCACGGCCTTGGCGCGGTTGTCGGCTCCCTGATCGGTCAGCAGCACGACTTTCCCGCCACTGACGCCCGCCGTATAGAATTTGCCCGCTTCGACCTTGAGATTCGCCGTGGCACTGCCAATCTTGGCCGTTACATTGCCCTGCGGCACCACCACGTAGGCACTGACTTTTCCGGCTTCGCCCTTGACGGCCTTGGTGCCCAGCGTCGCCTCAGGGGCATTGACCACCCGGACGAACGCACTGTTGGCAGGCGGCGCAGGAGCGTACAGGCCGGTATCCTGCGCGGAGGCGGCAGAGAGAAGGAGCAAAAGTAGAGAACATGTACTTTTCTTCATAGCTCTACTTTAACAGTAGTCCGGAACCTTTTTGACCAAAAAGCAAGTGGGGTCGGTTACGTTGGTGTGTGAAGACTCAACGAACGG
>NZ_JAGLBG010000157.1 GCF_018260405.1 Deinococcus sp. | reverse complement strand
CCCAGATGATTCGACGTTTATTCTGGAGGATTGAAGGCGGCTTTAGCCGCAACCGAACCCCTGCACTTTCAGTGCAGAGTCGTTCAGTTCAGCGACACAAAAGCGAGTCAACCGGGTGTGCTTCGGCTAGGTCAGTTGGTCTGTGGCCGCGATGCAACGGCTGAGGTCATTCCAGGCCGCACGGTTGACACAGATGGACGTGGCGGCAGATAGCCGGAGCTGTTCCAGGCAATGAGATGCCCAGCACCGTAAGCGAAGCCTGGGCTGCTGCACCAGCCTGTTCAGTTCCACCTTAAGTGTGGAACGCGGAATGACTTCCTGACCTTGAAAAGGGGAGAGGGGCCAGTCATCCTGAATCTGTAGGGGGATCAGCGTGGTACGGCGGGCCAGCAGGCGCTCCTGAGCCTCTTGAAGGACCTTCTGATACTTCTCCTGGGCGGCCCCCCGGCTCTAGGTTCGCTGCTTCAAGCAAGGTAGTCCGCCACAGCCGGAGATAGGCTTTAAACAGCTCGGGCGGTGCACCCAGCGGAACATCCTGTGCCATACCGCGCATCAGCCACTGCGTCAGAAAGAGGACGCGTTCCGGGGGAATGTCGGGCCGATTGCTCCGTACATACCGCGTAGCCACCCGGCCCATAATCAGATAAACTCGGGTCCAGAGCCGCTTGACAATCGTCTCAAGCTCTGGCTCCCGGCGGCTGGCGTACGTCAGTTCAGCGAGCATGGCCCCTTCCTGAGCCGTAAAAATATCTCTCCAGACGGCAAAGATAAAGGCCTCTACCGGATCGGCGGCCTGTTGGGATTGGGCGAAGGCCCCGACCAGCTTGCGCGAAAGCCGCGAAACCAGTTCCCGGGCCGCCGCTTCCATCAGGCCACTCTTGCTAGAAAAGTGGTGCAGCGGCGCGCCGCGTGACACGCCTGCCCGCTCGGTCACTTTGCTGATGGTCAGGCCCACGTAACCGTCGGTGACGAGGCAATCCAGGGTCGCTTCTATCAGTTTCTGGCGCATGGTTTCGCTGCGCTCGGCCTGTGTGCGGCGTTCAGTGGGTCGGGGCAGGGCTACTGTCATGGGCCTCCACAGAAAGGAAACAGGAAAGGTGGGTCAGGAAGCCCGTCCACAGCGGCTTCCCCTCCCACCTCTAAGGCCCTGAGATTACAGGCTACGTGCAATAAGTTCTTTCATGATTTCGTTGGTGCCGCCGTAGATGCGGTGGGCGCGGTTGTCCACAAAGGCGCGGGCCACCGGGTATTCCCACATGTAGCCGTAGCCGCCGTGCAGCTGCACGCACTGGTCAATCACACGGCTGCACATGTCCGACACCCAGTACTTGGCTGCGGAAGCGGCCTGGGGGCTGAGTTTGTGCTCCAGTTCCTGTCTCAGGCACTCGTCTACGAACACGCGCCCCACGTTGATTTCGGTTTGCAGTTCGGCCAGCTTGTGACGCACCGTCTGGAATTCCATGACGCTCTGACCAAACGCCTGACGCTCTTTGACGTACTCGCGGGTCAGGTTAAAGACCGCTTCTGTACCGGCCTGCGCCTGAATGGCGATGATCAGGCGCTCCCAGGGCAGTTCCTGCATCAGCATCTTGAAGCCCATGCCTTCTGCGCCCAGCAGGTTTTCTTTCGGCACCTTCACGTCGTTGAAGAACAGCTCGGCGGTGTCGTTGCCTTTCATGCCCATTTTCTTCAGCGGCTTGCCCTTCGTGAACCCCTCGCTGGCCGTATCGACGAGCAGCAGGCTGATGTCACGGCTGCCTTTGCCGGTGTTGCCCGTCTTGGCGACCACGATGGCAAGGTCGGCGAGGTAGCCGTTGGTAATGAAGATCTTGGAGCCGTTCAGCAGGTAGTGGTCGCCCTTGTCCTCGGCGCGGGTCTTGATGCCCTGAAGGTCGGAGCCAGCGCCGGGTTCGGACATGGCGATGCAGCCGACGATTTCCCCGGTCCCCATTTTGGGCAGGTACCGCTGCTTTTGCTCCTCGGTGCCGTAGTTCAGGATGTACGGCGCGACGATGTCCGAATGCAGCATGAAGCCCAGGGCGCTGCTGAGGATGCGGCCCTGTTCCTCCATCAGAATGGCGCTGAACAGCCGGTCGCCGCCCAGCCCGCCGTATTCCTCGGGAATGGCGGCGCAGAGCATTCCGGCTTCGCCGGCCTTGTTCCAGAGTTCGCGGGGCACGTGGCCCTGGTGCTCGAACTGTTCACCGTAGGGGGCCACCTCTTTTTCCATGAAGGCGCGAACCGACCGGCGGTAGGCTTCATGTTCGGCCTCGTACAGCGAGCGCGGCAGGAGGGGCGGCGTGGCGGGCACGGCCGTAAAGACCTGCGCCTGGTCGCTGGGCGCCTGTCCAAGGCCGGCCGCTTCGGCCAGACCTTCCACGGGCTTGCCCGGCTGGGCACCCTGAGCGGCGGCGAGTTCGGTTTCTGTTGGGGTGGCGATGTCTTGTCCGGTCATGTCAAGGCTCCTGTCTGAAAGAGGGACTGGTCAAATGAACTTAAATGTTGTACGTTCAATATGTTCGTTGAAAACTAGTGGTGTGTCAAGTGGCTGCCGAGCCTTGAACACTGTACTGGCCGTTATTTTCCCCCTTTCTCTCTCAAGGAGGCCCTTTGTCTACCTCAACTCCTGCTCTGGCTGGTCTAAAAGCGCTGACCCTCGCGGGCAACATTCCCGGCCCGCTGGCCGCCGCCGCCCTGGTGAAAGACGGCATCCAGATGACGAAAGTGGAAGGCCCGGGCGGCGACATGCTGCGCCAGGCCCATTCTGACCTGTACGCCAACCTGGCGGCCGGGCAGACTGTTCAGACCCTCGACCTGCGCTCGGCAGACGGGCAGGCGGCGTTTCACGCGCTGCTGAAAGACGCCGACCTGCTGCTGACCAGTCAGCGGCCTGCCGCGCTTGCCCGTCTGGGCCTCACGCAGGAGGCTCTGGCCGCCCTGAACCCCCGGCTGTGCTGGGTGGACATCGTGGGCGATACCGAAGAACCCGAAGTGCCGGGCCACGACCTGACCTATCAGCTTCAGGCTGGGCTGCTTAACCCGCCGCAGATGCCGCGCACCCTGCTGGCCGACATCGCCGGGGGCCAGGAAGCGGCCCGCGCCGCCGTGACCCTCCTGCTGGGGCGTGAACGGGGCGCGACCGAGCGCTACCGGCAGGTGGGCCTGAAACAAAGCGCCGAACATTTTGCCCTGCCGCTGCGTTTCGGGCTGACAGCCCAGGGCGGCTGGCTTTCGGGCGCGTTGCCGAACTACCGGCTCTATCCCCTCAAAGACGGTTGGGTGGGGGTCGCCGCGCTCGAACCACATTTCGCCCAGCGGCTCATGACGGTGCTGGCCGGGCGCAACCCGGACGACGTGCTGAGCGAGATGACGGTCGAGGACTGTAACCGCCTGGCCC
>NZ_JAGLBG010000156.1 GCF_018260405.1 Deinococcus sp. | reverse complement strand
CTGCTCCAGCGATTGTGCGCCTGATGAAGAGGGCAGCATGGATACTCCGACGATATGGGCCTCAGACAGCCTCTTACGCCGCCCTCAGCCGAGGCGCAGGCGGAATCTGCCCTGTGGGAACAATCTAAGCAGCTTGCCAAACAGGGGTTTATCCGCCTCTCGCCGCGCCGCCCGGACGGTTCGCTGTGGCTGCCACCCGCGCTGGAGCGTTTCCGCGCCGAGTTGCGCCAGCTGGAGCGGCCCGTGGTGCGCCCGTATGTCCGCGCAGGCCAACCCGCGCCCTGGGACAGCAAATTTGGCGGTGTGCCTTACCGGCCAAAAGGGGCGGCGTGGCCCGACGGAAGCGCCGGACAGCCGCTGCACTTTCTGGCCCAGATTGACTTGGGGCAGGCGAATAAGGATGGAGTATTGCCCGATTTGCCACGTCAGGGTCTGTTGCAGTTTTTTCTGGGCTATGGCTGCCCCGGCGTGCAGAGTCCGGAGGGCGGCAGCGGTGACGTGCAGGTGATGTACTGGCCCCGAGTGATAAGGGACGCCTCGGCACTGGCCCACGACACCCCTGATTTTAGCGACGACTACGACATTGACCAGATGTTCAACCCGCCCGAACACGCGCTGGGCTTTGTGCGCGACAGCGAGATTCCCTCATCGCTGGACGCGCTGCTGAAATTTGCCGAACCCGGACACGCGCCTAGCGGCGTGGGCGAGGACTACCAGCAGGCCGAAAATAAGAGCAAAGTGCAGCCCAACGGCCACCGCCTGCGCGGTTATCCGATGGTGATTAACGCCTATTTCCCGCCCGCCGAGGACTGACGACTGCTCTTTCAGTTTGACGGCGACGATTACGGCGGGCAGATGTATGGCGGGTCTGGCGGCTTAGGCGGCTGGCTGGGCTTTTTTGTGCGCGGCAGCGACCTGCAAAAGCTGGACTTTACGCGGGTGCGACTCGAAATGGACGCCTTCTGATATGGACTGCCGTCTGTTGGGTTAACAATCCGCCCAGGCACCGGGGTGCCAACCCTGCGCCCGACCGTCCTGCCTGCCCGCACTCGCTTTCCGGCGCGGCTCTACCAGTCCGCCCAGGTTAAGCCGTTTTTGCACACCTTTCAGCCGGAGTGGGTGTGAGCCTTAACATCAACCAAATATGCCCCTGACTGTGCTGGGCGTATCATTTTCAGGGTAGGCGCCGGGTGGTCTGGAACCGGTTCCGAGTGCCGGAGGTTTCACTATGAAAATCGGAATGATTGGACTGGGCAAGATGGGCGGCAACATGGTGATTCGCCTGAAAAACGGTGGGCAAGACGTGGTGGGCTTTGACCGCAGCCAGGAGGCGATTGACCACCTGAGCGCCCAGGGTATCGCCGCCGAAGCGATGACCACCGATATGGACAGGTTTATCACGCTGCTGGGTCAGCCCGGCGAGCGGGCCGTGTGGGTGATGGTTCCGGCGGGCCAGATTACCCAGTCGGTCATCGACGACCTCGCCGACCGGCTGGCCCCTGGCGACGTGATTATCGACGGCGGCAACAGCAACTTTCACGATACCCAGCGCCGGGGTGAAGTGCTGGCGGCCAAGGGGCTGCACTTTGTAGACGTGGGCACGTCGGGCGGCGTGTGGGGCATCACCGAGGGCTACGGCATGATGGTGGGCGGCCCCAACGACGGCGTGGCAAGGATTCGCCCGGCGCTGGAAGCCCTGGCCCCCGCACCCGACAAGGGCTGGGGCCACGTCGGGCCAAGCGGCAGCGGCCACTACGTCAAGATGGTGCATAACGGCATCGAGTACGGCATGATGCAGGCTTACGCCGAGGGCTTTGAAGTGATGAAGGCGCACAAAACCTTCAACCTGGACATGGCCCAGATTGCCGAGATGTGGCGGCACGGCACCGTGATTCGCTCGTGGCTGCTTGACCTGACCGCCGAGGCGCTGAACAACTCCGCCGACTTCGACAGCCTGTCTGACTACGTGGCCGACAGTGGCGAGGGCCGCTGGACGATTATCGACAGCATCGAACTGGGCGTGCCGACTCCGGTGATTACTCTGGCGACCCAGATGCGCTTTCGCAGCCAGCAAGAGGTCAGCTTTCAGGGCCAGATGCTCTCGGCCATGCGCCGCGCCTTCGGTGGTCACGCGGTCAAGACATTGGAAGCCAACAGGCAAGAAGGCGTGGTGCCTGCCGTAAAACCCGGCGAAGACCCCAGCGCCGCCGCCCCGGAGAATATCCCCGCCGCCGCCGCGCAGGCCAGCAGCGACAAGAGCGGCGCCCAGGAACTTGGTGAAAGCGGCCAGCAGCGCGTGACCGGCGACCAGAAGGCCAGCCAGTGACTAAAGGTAAATCTGGGACCAAAGGCAAATCTGTGAGCAGTGAAAAGGCGGCCACGCCTGCAAACCCGCAAACGGCTAAGGCCAGCACCAAAGCAGCAGCCAAAGCGCCTGCCAAGGCCGCTAAAGCCGCCGCCAATGCTCAAAAGGCCGCCTCACAAGCCGCAGGCCACTCCAAAAAAACCCGCCAGCGCGTTCCCCATAGTAGCGACGCTGGGGCCGACGGCCAGAACCCCTTCCGCGCCCTGATGCGCCGCAGCCGCGCCCCCGAACCCGCCACGCTGGTGATTTTCGGGGCGACTGGCGATCTCGCCAAGCGCAAGCTGCTGCCCGCCGTGTTCGGGCTGTGGCAAGACGGGATGCTGGGCAGCGCCTTTAACATCGTGGGGGTGGGCCGCCAGGAACTGAGCGATGAGGAATTCAAGGACATGGCGATTGCGGCCCTAAAGGAAAGCAAAGAGACCGACACGCCCAAGCCCGGCAGCCTGGAAAAGTTCCGTGAGCTGCTGTACTACGAGGGCGGCGACTTCAGCGCCGACGAGATTTACCACAGGGTCAGCGAGGAACTCGACCGCGCTGGAGACGCGCATGGCGGGCGCAAAAACGCGCTGTTTTACCTCTCGGTGCCGCCCAGCCTGTTTCAGCCCATCAGCGACGGCCTGGGGCGTACTAAGTTGCAAAACCAGTCTGAAGGCTGGCGCAGAATCGTCATCGAAAAACCCTTCGGGCGCAATCTGGCCTCGGCACGGGAACTGAACGACGCCATTCATACCGTCTGGGACGAGTCGCAGGTCTACCGCATCGACCATTATCTGGGCAAAGAGACGGTGCAAAACCTGATGGCGATTCGCTTCGGCAACGCCATTTTCGAGCCGCTGTGGAACCGGGGTTATGTAGACCACGTCCAGATTACCGCCTCCGAGGATTTGGGTCTGGAGGGCCGCGCCGGGTACTACGAGGAGGCCGGGGTGGTGCGCGACATGCTGCAAAACCACCTGATGCAGCTGTTTGCCCTGACCGCCATGGAAGCGCCCGCTGCCTTCGACGCCGACGCCATTCGCGACGAAAAGGTCAAGGTGCTGCGGGCGGTCAAGGCCATTCCCAAAAGCCGCG
>NZ_JAGLBG010000155.1 GCF_018260405.1 Deinococcus sp. | reverse complement strand
GAGCCGCGCGTGCGCTTCGTGCAAATCGGATCCATGAGCGGCGCGGACATCAGCCTGAACGCCTCGACGCTGCGCAGCTCGGGCGTGGAACTGCTGGGCAGTGGCCTGGGCAGCGTGTCCAACCGGGAACTGGTCAGGGCGATTGGCGAGATGCTGGAAGCTGCCGCAGCCCACGGCTGGACGACCCCGCTGGATACTCGCCCGCTGGCCGAGGTGGAGACGGCCTGGAACGCGGCAGGCAGCGACCGGCTGGTGCTGGTGAATTGAGGTAAATTTCAGGCGAGCCGAAGAAAAACTGAGCGAAAAAAGAAGGGTTGAATATGAGGGAGGGTCGTTCAGTTGCTCTGCCCCTACCCCCTTACCCCCGCGCCGCCGTAAACCGCAGCGTGCCGTCGTTCAGCGGGCTGTACTCGATGGCGGCCTTGTCCTGAAGGTAATTCTGGTAGACCTGCCAGGGCTGCTTCGACCCCTGCTTGGGCAGCAGGGCGGAGGCGCGGGTCACGTACCCGGAGCTGAAGTTCAGCAGCGGGCGTTCCTCCACCGAAGGGTCGGCCTGGGGCACCACCATGCCGAGGCGCTGGCGCTCCATGTGGTTCAGCAAGCGGCACACGTACCCCTGGGTCAGTTCGGCTTTCAGCGTCCAGGCGGCGTTGGTGTACCCGAAGGCGTAGGCGCAGTTGGGCAGCCCGCTGAGCATCATGCCCTTGTAGACCAGGGCGCGGGCGGGGTCGAAGGGCTGGCCGTCCACGCTGAAGCCGATGTCGCCCAGCACGTTCATTTTCAGTCCGGTGGCGGTCACGATCAGGTCGGCCTTCAGCTCCTGCCCGCTGCCCAGGCGAATGCCGCCCGGCGTGAAGCGGGCAATGGTGTCCGTGACCACCGACGCTTTGCCTTCCCGCATGGCGGTAAACAGGTCGCCGTCGGGCACCGCGCACACCCGCTGATCCCAGGGGCGGTAGTCCGGCGTGAAGTGCCGCGCCTCGAACCCTTCCCCGACGTGCTGCCCGGCGACTTTGAGCAGTTCCTGGCTGAACACCTGCGGGAGCTGCCGCGCCACCCCGAACTGAAGCATGTTCACCAGGATGTTGCGCCAGCGAATCAAGCGGTGTGCCGCCTGGGCGGGCAGGGCGCGGCGAATCTTGAGGGCGGTCTGGTCTATCAGCGGCTGCACCGCTATGTACGAGGGCGAGCGCTGAAGCATGGTGACGTGCGCCGCCGCCTGCGCCAGGGCCGGAACCAGCGTCACGGCGGTGGCCCCGCTGCCGATGACCACTATGCGCTGGCCCGCGTAGTCGAGGTTTTCCGGCCAGAACTGCGGGTGGACGATCTCCCCCCGGAAGGTGTCCTCGCCGGGAAAGCTGGGGCGGTGGCCTTCGGCGTAGCTGTAGTAGCCGCTGCACAGGAACAGGAACTTGGTCTGGAGGGTCACGCGTTCCCCATCTTCACGTTCCGCCGTCACCGTCCAGAGTTGCCGCTCCGACGACCACTCGGCCCGCCTGACCCGGTGGCCGAAGCGGATATGCGGCGTGATGCCAGCCTCGTCGGCGGCGTCCTGGATGTACTGGCGGATGTCGGGGCCGTCGGCGATGGATTTGTCGCCCGTCCAGGGCTTGAAGCTGTAGCCCAGCGTGTACACGTCCGAATCCGAGCGCACGCCGGGATAGCGGAACAGATCCCAGGTGCCGCCGATGGCCCCTCGAGCTTCCAGCAGCGCAAAACTCTTGCCGGGGCACTCGGCCAGCAGGTGCCGCGCCGCGCCGATGCCCGAAAGCCCCGCGCCGATAATCAGCACGTCCAGCGGGGCCGCCGGGTCATGTGGTTGCTCAGGAAGGCGGGCCGTGGCGAGCCTTGCGCGGCGCTGGTTCTTTTTCGCGGCCTGCACCGAGAGGGCAGCGAAGGCCAGCGGCAAGAGGATGTGGCGGCGCTTCATAGGTCATGCCTCGCTTCATTCGCAGGGGTCTGCCCGGTGGTGCGGGCGGTGGCGGCGGGGTCACTCCAGCCGGTGGGGGAGGAGAGGCGCACGGCGCGGCGGATGCCTTCGTCGGTAAAGCCCAGTCGCTCGGCCACCGGACGCAGCACGCCCGGCGCGAGGCCCGCCACCGCGAGGTGACGCGGCACCGTGGTCACTTCGGCGCGGCGCTCGATGCACTCCACCGCTTCCAGTACCACGGTTTCTATCGGCACCATTTTCCAGAGTGGGCCCTTGTTGCCGCCCCACACGGCCTTTCCGGCGGGGTCGTTTAACGTGTCTTCCATCAGCCGGGTCGGGAAAAAGGTGGGGTGCAGGCTGCCCACGCCCACCCCGTCCGGTCGCAGTTCCAGCCGGATGCTGTCGCACATGGCCCACACGCCCGCCTTGGAAGCGCTGTAGGCGGCCTGCAGCGGCGAATGAATGAACGCCCCCATAGACGACACCGCCAGCAGGTAGCCCCGGCGCGGCTTGACATAGGGCAGCGCCGCGCTGAAGGTGCGCCACACACCATTCAGGTTGATGTCGATGACGCGGGCAAAGGCTTCCGGCGTGAAGGTTTCCAGCGGCCCGAACGCCTGAATACCTGCGCCCGCCACCACCACGTCGATGACGCCGAAATGGGCATTCGCCTCGGCCATCACCTCGGCCAGCCGTTCAGCGTCGCGCACGTCGGCGGCCCAGCCCCGCGCTTGCCTCTCATCGCCCAGCGCGGCGGCCTGCGCCTGCACCGCGTCCCCATCGAGGTCGAGCAGCGCCAGCCGCGCTCCCTTTCTGCTGAGTGCCCGGGCCAGCAGCCGGCCCAGGCCGCCGTTCGCCCCCGTGATGACCATCACCCGCCCGCGTAAGTCGTACCTGTCCACGTCGCCCCCCTTACCGTGCCGGAAAAGGGGGCCGAGGGGACGGATGCCCTCCAGCACGATTTTCCCAGCACTGGAACCCAGAACTGAAACTGCTTGATTTCAGATGTAGGGGCAGCTTGACATGTGACATGGACGCTTGTCAAACTGCGCCAGAGCTGGGACGGGGTGGGGGCAGGTAACTCGGAACCTCGTCGAGAAGTCGAGGCGTCGAGAGGTCGAGAAAATGATGTCCTGGACGCCTCGACTTCTCGATCCCTTGCCCCTATGTCAGAGCCACTCAAGCGCTTCTTCAACCCCATCACCCATCCCAGGAGTCCCACCTTGACCCAGGCCGAAACCACATCAGGCAGACCCTACCAGGGCAGAACGGCCCAGGAGCGCCGCGCAGAGCGCCGGGAGCGCCTGATTCGGGCGGCCATCAGGCTGTACGGCACGCGGGGGTTTCGTGCGACGACCATTAAGGACGTGTGTGACGAGGCAGGGGTCACGCAGCGTTACTTTTACGAGGCGTTTGCCAGCGCCGAGGAACTGCTGTGCGCGGCCACCGGGGAAGTCACCACCGCTATCCGCAGCGAGGTACTGAGCGCCGCCCAGGACGCGCCGGGCCATTACGAGGGCTTGCACGGCGCAGCGTTGGCCTACTTTTCCCATAT
>NZ_JAGLBG010000154.1 GCF_018260405.1 Deinococcus sp. | reverse complement strand
TGGAAATGGGCGAGTCACTCCGTGAACTCCTGCGGTTGGGCGTTAAAGCAGCCTGAAAGGTTCCGAACTACTGTGTAATACGAACTGCGCTCAATTCCGCCCGCAGTCGGGAGCGGTCAGGCCCCTTCACGGGTGCCGTTCTGACCAAGACAGCGACCAGGCCCCATCCTGGGTGCCGTTTTGGTCAAGACAGCGGTCAGGCTTGCTTCAAGCGAGTCCGCTCTGCCCAGGAGGCACCGCCTGCACCCCCATACCGCGAAATCCATATTTTCCCTATTCGCCTCGGCTTGAATTGAACGGTTTTTGCAAATTGTTCAGCCAGAGTCCGTATAAAATACCTTGCTGCCTGCCGGTATCTGACTTATGGTCCCAGATTGATGGTGACTGGTTGCGACGTGGGCACGCTGACCTTGAGGCTGGCGGGCGTAAAGCCGTCGGTGCTGACGCGCAGGCGGTACTGTCCGGGAACCGCCAGATGAACTGTGCCGGGGGCCTGTCCTACGCTTTGTCCAGGCTGAAGTCGGGCGGCGGCAGGGGCCGTTTCTACCGTGAGGTGCGCGGTTTTGTTCTGTGCATTGGCTCCTTTCAGGATAAATTGCACGGTGCAGCAGGGGGCCGCCGAGGGCTGGCGCCGGTTGTGTACCAGCGCTGTAAGCAGCAGCGCAGCGGCCAACCCTCCCAGTACAGGCCAGAGCCAGCGGGGAGGCGCGAACGAGGGGGTGGCTCCGTCCTCCCTGACAACGTGCCAGGTCTGATCGGCGGACCAGGTCGCCCGAATGGGCTTGAGCGTGCGGCGTTCCCCGGCGGGCAGTGGTTCGCCTCCTACTGAACTTTGCCTGGCGCTAGTCGCAGTGCTCTGTCTGTCGGCGGCGTTTTGCACGTCAAGTTTAGCCTGCGCCTGCATGGCCTGCTGTTCTCGTCGGCGTCGCTCCTGCGGGGATTCTGTGGGTACGCCTGCGCTGCCAACCACCTCGGCCCACTGTCCCGGCGCAAGGTCGCGCCGCGCCTCGGCCAGTGTTTTCAGACGGGCGGTGTCGGCCCGCAGGCGATCTCTGGCCCGGCTGGCTACGCCCCGCTTTCTGGTTTCTGCCGCTGTGGGGGCGCTTTCCGGTGAGGTGGGGGGCGAGAGAGGGACGGCGCTTGCCTCAGCGACAGTAGTGACACCAGCGCCTGTAGGAAAGGTAGCCGCTGTCCGGGTGCTGTGGTTCGGCGCGGCGGCGGCGTACTGGCCTTCTTCCTGTAGCCTCTCTTTGAGCGACACCGGGAAATCCCATTCGTCGATATTCAGTTTGAAGTCGGCGATATTCTCGGCGTCCAGCGTGCCTGCGCCCAAATCTGTGCCCGGAGGAGCCGGGGCCGCCGGGTAGACCGTGACCGCCGAGGGTGGTCTGAGGGCCGCCGCCGGGCTGGGGCCGGATTCGTCCAGGCTACTTTGCCGCACATAAGAGCCTTGCTGGGGCAGCAGTGTGCCGCTGCCAAACAGGCTTGCCGGGCTCAGTGAGGGCGCTGACGCGGACATTTCGTCCCGTGCCCCCGCTTCAAGGAGCTTGCGGGCGTCCTGGGCGCTCAGGTCAGTGGGCGGGTCGCGCAGCAGCCCCAGAATCCCGGGCAGACCGCCAATCTGGTCCAGGGCCACCGCCAGGTCCCGGAGGTCACGGGCCGCCGTATAGTCCGGCCCCAGGGGAGTTAAGCCCCCGCCTGCCAGCATGACCCGGCCATCTACGCTCCAGAGTTGACCCGCATCAATGGCTCCATGCGCCAGGCCACTCATGTGCAGCACATTCAGCGCACTGAGGGCCCCGCGAGCGGCCAGAACCGGGTCGTTGGCGGCTGTGACCTGTGGGGGTAATTCCGTGACCAGGTAAGTGTCGTCGCCGCTCCTCACCAGGTCTACAAAGGGCAGCAGCGAGGGGCTACGTGGCAGCTGGGGGGCGGGCCTAGGACGGCACAACCCGTGCAGCAGGGCGGGCATCCCGGTGACCCGGTCGGTCACCAGCAGCGTGCGCGAAACGCCGCCCCCCTCGTCGGAACGCACGGGCGTACCAGGGGTGGGTGAGACTTCGCGGATCACCACATAAGGACCAATCGCTGTCATTGTTAATTAGTATACGAAGCTGCTGGCCTAATCTGAGCCTGCCATGAGCGTTAGAGCAGTGCTCCGAATGATAGGCACGTCGGAAAAACACCGCCGCCCCTTCATTTTACGGCTTGCTCTTTCTTTTTCACTCCTTCCACTTTGCAAAAAGATGGTCAAAAGAGCACCATCTTTTTGCAAAATGCTCTAAGTCAGGCGGGTTCAGAAAGTAGGGGTCGTGTGAGCGGTCAGCTGACCTGGGGCAAAACGCGTCACTCTAGTGCAGCGGCACGTGCCCCGGAAAGCCCAGCAGGTAGTCCAGCAGGTCGCCCACCATCGCTGAGGCCGTGATCATGCCGCCCGCGCCGCCGCCCGCGAAAATCAGGGTGCCGCACTCGTCGCCCTCATAGACCAGCGCGTTCCGGTTGGCTCCAGCCGTGCAGAGCGGGTGGTCGGCGGGCAGGCGCTGCGGGGCGACCGTGGCCTTCCAGCCGGTGGAGGCGCGTTCGAGTTCGGCCACCAGTTTGATCTTCTCGCCGTTTTTGCTGGCGTCCTCCACGTCGGCCAGGGTCACATTCTCGATGCCGGTGACCTGCACGGCGCTGTAAGGAAAGTGGCCGTCGGCGCAGAAGCGGGCCAGCACCGCCAGCTTATGCGCGGTGTCGAAGCCGCCCACGTCCAGCGTCGGTGGGTCTTCCGCGTAGCCCAGGGCCTGCGCCCCGGCCAGCGCCGCCGCGTAATCTTGCCCGCCTTCCATCTGGGTCAGGATGTAGTTGCAGGTGCCGTTGAGCACTGCCTGGAGCTTGTTAAAGGTACTGGCCCGCAGCACGGTGCTCATGGGGCCGATGACCGGCGTGCCCGCCATGACCGAAGCCTCGTAGTACAGCTTGCCGTCCAGGGCGTACTCGCGCAGTTCATCCCAGCGCTCGGCCAGCATTGCTTTGTTGGCGGTAATGACCGGGCGGTCGCTACGCAGGTAGGGCCGCAGAATGTCCAGCGGACGGTCTACGCCGCCTATCGTCTCGATGACCACGCCACACTCCTGCAAAAAGTCACAGTCGGTGGTCACGCGGGTGCCTGCCGGAACATTGCGCTTCTTATTCACGTCGCGCACCATTACCCCGGCGATCTCGATTTTTACGCCGACATCCTCGAAAATCGGTTTACGCCGCTCGATCAGATTCAGTACGTCCTGGCCCACGGTGCCGCTGCCCAGCACCCCTACAGTCACGGTTCTCACGCTTCAGAGCTTACCCCGCCGACTGTCGCGTGGGGTCGGGGGGGGTTAGAAGGGCGCGGGGTTTTATTGCCAGTCAAGCTGGTGAGGTAAAAGCGCTCTTCCACAGATGTTTTCCCTTGCACCGTTCGCGTGGCACGAACGCGCACCAGCGCGTTCAAATCCATCCACTTGTCACGACCTTCGATGAAGCTCAG
>NZ_JAGLBG010000153.1 GCF_018260405.1 Deinococcus sp. | reverse complement strand
TGACCTTCACGGGCACGCCGCCGCACAGTTTCGCGGCGCACGTGAACACGGGCAAAGTGCTGAGCCTGGGCAGTTTTTCCAAGATTCTGGCCCCTGGTTCGCGCCTGGGCTGGATTCAAGCCGCGCCGGAACTGCTCTCGCGCCTGATTGCCAACGGCATGATCGCCAGTGGGGGTGGATTTAGCCCGCTAGGAGGCGCCCTGATTCGCAGCATGTTCGAGTTGGATTTGCTGCCCGGCTACGTCCAGGGTCTGCGTGACACCTTCCGTGGCCGCGCCGCCGCTCTGGGAGACGCGCTCGACGACCTGCGGCCCCTCGGTATCGAGTTTCAGCGGCCCAGTGGCGGGTACTTCATCTGGGTTACCTTGCCCGACGGCTTAGACAGCGTGACGCTGCTGGACAGGGCCGTCTCAAACGGCGTGCGCTACCAGCCCGGCCCCAAATTTAGCCCGGACGGCGGCCAGCGCGGCCAGCTGCGGCTGTGCTTCGCCTACTACGCCGAAGAAGACCTGCGCGGGGGCGTGCGGCGGCTGGGGCAAGCACTTCAGGAAACGCTGCGGGAAGGGTGAGCACAGGGGGGCCAGCTTGCAAGGCCAGGCTAACAGGCGGGAAGCGGGCAGGCCCCATCCTGGGTGCCGCTTTGCTCAAGAAGCGGGCAGGCCCCTTCACGGGTGCCGCTTTGCCCAAGAAGGCACCGCCTGTACCATGAAACCTGTATTGTTCCCTCTCGTCTCTAGCCCCCTTGAGTCTGAAAGAACCAGATTCAAGGGGCAGTGTGCATGACACAATAGAAAGCATGTCTGCCGACCTGTCCCAGCTGCTCAATCTGAGAGAAATGGAAGGTGCCGCCGCCGAGGTTATGTCACCGGCGGCGTTCGCCTACTACCGGGGCGGCGCGAACGACGAAGTGACGCTGCGGGCCAACCGCGACGGCTACGCGGCGTTGCGACTGCGCCCGCGCATGCTGGTGGACGTGGCCCACATTGACACCAGCACCACCGTTCTGGGCGTGCCGCTGGCCTTTCCGGTGGGGGTCGCGCCGTGTGCCATGCATGGGCTGGTACACCCCGAAGCGGAAGTCGCCACCGCCCGCGCCGCCGCCAGCGTAGGCAGTCTGATGACCCTAAGCACCATGAGCCACCGCACCGTCGAGGAAGTGGCCGGGGCCGCCCCCGAGCGCCTGTGGTTCCAGTTGTACCTCTACCACGACCGCGAGATTAGCCGCGCCCTGGTCGCGCGCGCCGAGGCCGCCGGGGCACGCGCCCTGGTGCTTACGGTAGACGCCCCGGTGCTGGGCCGCCGCGAGGCTATCATTCGCACCCCCGTGTTCACCAAACCCGGCACGGTGCTGCCCAACATCGGCCAGCGCACGCCCGGCAGCGAACACCTCGACGACCTGAGCTACTTCAACACCCTGCTCGACCAGTCGCTGACCTGGAGCGACATCGCGTGGCTGCGTGAACAGACCAGCTTGCCAATCATCGTGAAGGGCATCCTGACTGCCGAAGACGCCGAGCTGGCCGCGCAGCACGGCGCTCACATCTGGATCAGCAACCACGGCGGGCGGCAGCTCGACACCGCCGTGACCGCCCTCGAAGCCCTGCCTGAAATTGCCGACACGGTGCAGGGCCGCGCCGAAGTCTATCTGGACGGCGGAATTTCGCGTGGCACCGACGTGATCAAGGCGCTGGCGCTGGGGGCACGCGCCGTATTTGTGGCCCGCCCGGCGCTGTACGGGCTAGCGCTGGCCGGTGAGAACGGCGTGCGGCACACGCTGGAGCTGCTGCGCGACGAAATCCGGCTGGGGATGGCGCTGTGCGGCAAGACCAAGATCAGCGACCTGGGGCCAGACTTGATCCGGTGGTAAAAGCGGGGGAAGCTGGCAGGGCATTAAAGTTGCCTTGTGGCCTCTCACCTGATACGGACTCCGCTCAATTCCGGCACACCTGGAAAAGCGCCAGACGCGCCTCTGCCCCGAACACAGTGAGTAGGCAAAGAGGAGCTGCTGGTGGAAGTGAGGCGGATTCGGGCGCTTTCCCCGGACACGCGGAACTGTAACCGGGAACTCCTAACCGCGAAACCCGTATTGTTCTCGCCTCCGCTCGGATGGAATCCAAAACGGCCTGGTTTAACCCGAGTCCGTATCAGCCGAAGCCGTCAGCACTTCCCGCTGCCAGCCGTGCAGGACTTCCAGCGCCTGCATCGGTGTCAGTCGGCTGAGGTCAAGGCTCGCCAGCTCACGCAGCAGCTTTTTCTCGTCTCCGCCACTGTTCAGTGCCCCCAGCAGTCTGGTGGCGCGGGCCGTGACCGGGGCGGGCAGTCCGGCCAGCCGAGCCACCTCTACGCCGTAGCTCTGGCGGGCGGCGCCGGGCACGACCTGGTGGTAAAAAGTCAGTCCCTGCTGGGCGTCTTCCTCAGCGGCCACATGCAGGTTGACCAGGCCGGGCAGGTCGCTTTCCAGGCGCGTCAGCTCGAAGTAGTGGGTGGCGAACAGCGTGTGGGCGCGGGTGCTGTGCAGATGTTCCAGCGCCGCCTGCGCGATGGCCAGACCGTCGAGGGTCGAGGTGCCGCGCCCAACCTCGTCGAGAATAATCAGGCTGCGGTGGGTCGCGCCGTGCAAGATAGCGGCCAGTTCGGACATCTCGACCATGAAGGTGCTGCGCCCGCCTGCCAGATCATCCGACGCACCAATGCGGGTGTGAATGGCGTCATAGATGGGTAATTCGGCGTGGTCGGCGGGCACGAAAGACCCGATCTGGTGCAGCAGTGCGCACAGCGCCACTGTTCGCAGGTAGGTGCTTTTGCCTGCCATGTTCGGCCCGGTCAGCAGCAGCGTAAAGCGGCCCCCGTGCAGTTCGGCGTCGTTGGGCACAAATTTGCCGCCCGTGGCCCGCTCGACTACCGGATGCCGGGCCTGAACCAGCCGTGTATCGCCGGAAGTCGTCTGCGGGCGCGTCCAGCCTGTTTCGGCGGCGAGGTCGGCCAGCGAAGCGATCACGTCCAGCTCAGACAGGGCGCCCGCTGCTTCCGACAGGGCCTCGGCGTGGGCCGTCAGACTGTCGCGCAGCTCGGTAAACACCTCGGTTTCCAGGCGCTGGGCCGCCGCTTCCAGCCGCGCGATTTCGCGTTCGCGTTCGCGCAGGTCGCTGCGGGTAAAACGGGCGCGGTCCTTGAGGGTAGCGATCTGGCGGTAATCGGCGGGCACCTTGCCAAGGTGGGTGCTAGTGACTTCCAGAAAATACCCGAAGACGTTGGTGTACCCGACCTTCAGCGTGCCGATACCGGTGCGTTCGCGCTCGCTGACCTCCAGCTGGGCCAGCCATTCGCGGTGCCCAATCGCCTCGCTCCGCAGGCCGTCCAGCTCGGCGTGAAACCCGTCTCGGATCAGGCCGCCCTCGCCAATTCGCAGCGGCGGATCGTCTACCATCGCAGCGCGGATGCGCGTAACCACGTCGGGCAAAGCCCCCAGCCGGGCGCGGATTCCGGCCAGCAGGCCATCGTGGGCGGCGATCAGGGTTACGGCCTCGGGCAAGAGGGCCAGCGTGCGGGCCAGCGCC
>NZ_JAGLBG010000152.1 GCF_018260405.1 Deinococcus sp. | reverse complement strand
GGGGGCCGCAATTCCACTTTTACTGGCACTGACACGGAGCTGGGCCACAGTCATGGTGGCCTGGGGGCTGTCCGATTTGGCGTCGCCGGAACACTGGTTGGCGGCGGCTCCGAGCAGGTTGGCCACCGTGGCACTCTGGCGCTGGTTGGTGGCAGGCGCGGTAGTTAGGTCGAGGGTAAAGGCCCCGGAAGAGTTCAGCGTGCTGCGGCTGATTTCGCTGGCCGCGCCGCCCGTCAGGGGAGCGGCTTCCAGAATCACCTGCCCCGCGCCGCCCGTCCAGGCTTTGGTGGTCATCGGATAACTGAAGTTCATTGGCTCGGTCAGGGTGCCGCTTACGGCTTTCAGTGGTTCGGGAACGGTGAGGGTCACTGACTGTTGGATTCGGTCCTGGTTTCCGGCGGCGTCATAGGCCACGACCCGGTAGATATAGGTGCCACTTGCCGGAACCGTATCGGTATAGGTTCCCGAAAATGGGGCCGTCAGGATGGTCTTGATCGGCACAAAGTTGTCTATACCGTTGTCTGTGTCGTCGCGCTCGATCACCAGTTTCGTTACCGCGACGTTGTCGGTCGCGGAATACCCCACCTGAACCTGACTGGGGTCGGTGTAGTCGGAAGGAATACTGATCGTTGCGACCGGATGGATGGTATCCGACGAGTTGGTTGCGCAGGCCGTCAGCACAAGGGCAGCGGTCAAAGCTAGCAGGATGGGACGCATGAGACCAACTTAAGGTAATTGCCCGAACAAATGATGAACAAGCCTTGTAAAAAACGTCACATTTCCGGCTGCTTAACTGCTGCTCCCGCCAGCACTCTCAAAGCCGAAAAAGCCAGAGCAAAGGCCCTGGCAATGGTCTGGAACAGCTTTCAGTTCTCAGCTTTGGAGGTTCGCTCGGGGGGCTGAGGTAGCCATCCGGCAGGCTTTTAGAGCAGTTCTCCGAAGTGATGGGCATGTCGGAACAACACCGCCGCCCCCCTTCATTTTACGTCCTGCTCTTTCTTGTTCACTCGTTCCACTCGGCAAAAAGATCGTGCTCTTTTGACCATCTTTTTGCAAACTGCTCTAAGACCTGTCGTTTTCGCCTTCCGGAATACTGGCAAATTCGCCGCGCCGCGCCGCTCGTTTATCTTCTTCGGCTTCCTCGGCGATTTCATAGGCTTTGATGATCCGTCCGACCAGGGGGTGGCGCACCACGTCTACGTCGGTAAACTCGTGCCAGCCGATGCCGTCGATCTTGCTCAGTACCCGCTTGGCGACAGCCAGACCGCTGGTGATGTGGCGCGGCAGGTCAATTTGGGTCACGTCGCCAGTCACGACCACCTTGCTGGAAAAGCCCATGCGGGTCAGGAACATCTTCATCTGCTCGCCCGTGGTGTTCTGTGCCTCGTCGAGGATGATAAAGGCGTCGTTCAGGGTGCGCCCGCGCATAAAGGCCAGCGGCGCGATTTCGATAATGCCGCTGGTCAGGTACGCCTCGAACTTTTCCTGGTCGAGCATGTCCTGAAGCGCGTCGTACAGTGGGCGCAGGTAGGGGTCGATCTTGGCCTGGAGGTCGCCGGGCAAGAACCCCAGTTTCTCGCCCGCTTCGACCGCCGGGCGCGTCAGGATAATCCGCTTGACTTTCTTGGCCTTGAGCGCCTGCACCGCCATGGCTACGGCCATATAGGTTTTCCCTGTCCCGGCAGGCCCGACGCCGAAAGCGATGTCCGACTGCTCGATCAGGTCGAGGTACAGCTTTTGCCCCGGCGTTTTGGGCTTGAGGCCGCGCGGCAAGCTCAGGCCCGTGACCTGGGTTTCGGCTGCCAGACTGCGTCCTTCGGTGCTTAGGCGGGCCGAGCGCAGCAGACTTTCGGGGGTCAGTTCGCCGCCACTTTTAACCACATCCAGCGCGTCGCGGATCATGCGGCTGGCGTACTGCACGTCCGGCGCGTCGCCCGTGACCGTAATGGTTTCGCCGCGTGCCACGATCTTGGCCTTAGTCAGCTCGCGCATCCGGCGCAGATTGGCATCACCCGCTCCCAGCAGGGCAAAGGCCTCACGTTGGTCTGCCAGATTCACGGTCTCTGTAGCGGCAGGCGCGGGCGCGTTGAGGCTGGCGTTCGGGTTAAGGTCGGTCAAAGTCACTCCTGTTCGGGCCATAAAGACCACAGTCCTCCCCGCAGCAGTTCAGGGGAGGGAAGAGGGCGGATAAGGTCATTCGGATGCGCCCATTGTGTGCCGGGGCCTGTCAGGGCTAGGTATGTTGAGGCACAATTTCAGCCGAATTAGGCCTGGGTTACAGAAAAGATCAAGGGGAGCGTCACCGGCCCTCATTGTGCCGGGCGCGGCCTTCAAAACCATGTGCCGAATGGCTGAGAGAAACGTCCGTGTTTCTCTCAAACACCCGTGCCCAGCTCAAGTTCTTCTACCCGCTTTGCACTGAAAAACAGATCGGACACCCAATCTACTTCTCGAGGGCCGTATCCGTTACCTACTTGAAGGCTTGGTTATTCTTGAAGGTCGTATCGAGCCATTCTTGGTTGGTGAGCCAGCCGATGTCCCGCTCCGTGATTTCCCAGATGATGATCTTGGGAGGCGACTTGGCAAAGTTCTGACTGGTCAGGTAGTCGCCCAGCGCTTTCCACGGGCCAAGGCCAGAAACAGCCCGATTCAGCACGTCTTTATGCAGGTTATAGGCAAGAGAAGGCACGAAGCTGCCGACAGCCGAGTAACTTGCCCCAACTTCCACAATCTGGGGCGAAGGCGTATCTGTGGTCAGAGTAGAGGCCAAGGCCAAAGATTCGGCGGAGATTATTTTGGTGCTCTCGGGAGGGTAGTTGACCCGCTGCGCCGCGCTGAGCTTCAGCATGAGGTCGCCCTGATGAGTGCTGGTTGTCCTAGACAGTTTGTAGTTCACGTCGGGCACTTTGGAAAGGTCGATCAGGCGGGCGACCGCTTCAGCTATAGGTTTGGCGGCCACAAAAGCGCCTTCGTCGTTCCAGTGCGAGTCCTGCCGGTAATACAGCAGCGTAGGCAAGGACTTGGCCTTATCAGGCAAGTCAGTATTGAGGTCTACCGTATGCACCCCGGCCTTGCTGAGGTCGGCAATCACTTCGCTGTACCTATTTTTGATGTTGGCAGGTAGCGGCTGAGGTAAATACTGTTCGTAAATCCGGGCCTTAATAGGAGAAAGCGTGACCAGCAGTTGGATGTTCTTGCGCCTCAACTGCTCTGAGACGTAGGCAATCGACTTGATGTTGGGTCTGTAGTCGGAGAATTTCAGCTCGGGTTCGTAGAACAGCCAGCCTGATTTGCCCACTAGGACAACTCTCGCGTCGTCATTGACCTTGACATTCTGGTTCTGCTCGGGAGCCTGCGAGACTCGGGTCTGCGCCGCCCGTTGAGCCGTCTCGGCAGTGTTGGGCCGTGCCAGGGCGTTGGCGGTTCCAGCCAGTAGAAGCGCAGAAAGAAAAAGCCGCATGGTTCGCAGTCTAGAAGTGGCGGGATGATGAAAGATGATAGAAGTCCTTGCAACGCTTAGAGGCTGTCTGAGGCCCTAACCATGGGAAATGTTTTAGGCTTTAACGGTGGAACGCGCAGCTTACCCTAGCG
>NZ_JAGLBG010000151.1 GCF_018260405.1 Deinococcus sp. | reverse complement strand
ACCAGTACACTGTTCCGGCCAACTTTCAGACCCCGACCTTTGACCGTCAGCCGCTCAGCTGGCCCAGCGCTTTTGGCGACGAGTGGGCCATCATTTCGGAAAAGACTGGACCGCCGAACAGGTTCGCGGTGCTTCTTACGCTGATTTTCGGCGTCTCCGGCTGGCTGCTTTTTATGAACCGCAATGTGCCCGTTGACCCGGACAACGACTCGGGCAATCCAGTGCTGTTTGCCATCATTTGCTTTGGTCTGGCACTCGCGTCGGCCCACCATTTTTACCAGCGCCTCAGACAGTACCAGCGGGGGAAACGCTTTGGCTCACCCATCCTGCTGCTGGAGCACCGGGAATACCTGCCCGGCGAGTCACTCACCCTGGCGTTTCACCGCGACATGTTGCCTGAAGTCAGCGTTAAGTTACAGGGCGACCTGAGCGCCTGGCTGGTGGGCATGGAACTGACCCGCCGCACCCAGGGCACCGACACCATTCTTGACCGGGTTATTTTCCATGAGGAGAACCTGGGTAAAAAAGTGATGCTGCCGGGCAGCCACCAGTTGCGCGGTACCTGGCACGTGCAATTGCCCGGCGACGCCCGGCCCACGCTGCTGGAAACGGGGCACTGGGTCGTGTGGCTGCTCCAGGTACGCCAGAATCTGCCCGGGCAGCTGGAAGAAGTCAGCGATTTCATGATTCCAGTGGTGCCGCAACGCAGCGGGAGCCAACCATGACCCAGATTTTAGACACCTGGAAAGACTACACCTTACCCGAGGAGCTCAAGGAGCCGCAGAAACTGCCCACGCCTACCAGCTTTGGCGGCGAATGGGCGATTGTAGCCACAGGAGCCAAAAAACCAACCTTCTGGGACCTGTTTTTTATTCTGTTGTGGCTGTCTATCACCGCCGCTACTCTCTGGCCGCAGTTCCATGCCGGACTCTCAAACTTGAGCCTCACCACGCTTTTCATGCTGTCGTTTGCCGTTTTCGGGCTCTCTATGCTGTATGGCTATGGCCGCAAATGGTGGCTGCACCTGCAAAGCAACCATTTCGGGTCGCCCATTCTGCTGCTCGATCAGGAACGCTACCGGCCCGGCGACATGCTGCGGCTCTCGTTTCAGCGCGATATCAAGCCGAATACCGAGGTCGGGGCCGGCACCCTCAGCGCCCGGCTGGTCTGCGTGGAAGTCACGCGGCGCACGGTGGGCACCGACACCAGCTATGACCACGCCGTTCACTATGAAAAAGACCTGGGCCAGCAACCGACCTTCGGGGGTCAGCATCAGCTAAGGGCGCTGTGGCACGGGGATATTCCAGCGGTAGCCCGGCCCAGTCAGCTGGGCACTGACCACTGGCTGGTCTGGGAAGTGCAGGTCAGGCAACACCTGCTGGGTCAGCTGGACGAAACCACCAGCTTTCTGATTCCGGTGGTGAACTGATGCCCCCTGAAGCCCACGACCCCGCTGTGACGCTAAGGACGCCCACCAAATACCTTCTGCCTCCTCAGCTCAGCGAGCCGCAGACCATGCCCACACCAACCAGGTTTGGCGACGAGTGGGCCATCATCGCCACAGCGGACAGACCGCCCTACGGCAACCAGATAGCGCAATTGATCGTGCTGGCGCTTGTGCTGGGAGGTGGTATCTATGGTCTGAATATTTGGGCCGGGACAGACAGCTGGAAACTAGTCCTAGCCAATGGATCAGTTCTGCTCATCCTGGGCCTTTTGCTGCTGTCTGTTCTGGGATACGCCGCCCACATCCTGCAAATCTGGAAGAAACAACGCCAGAGCGAGCGTTTCGGTGCGCCGATTCTGTTCCTGAATCAGCACCATTACGCACCCGACGACCCACTGCGCCTCTCTTTTCAGCGCGACCTGAAACCGCATGTGCCCGCTCTGGCTGGCGCCACGCTCAGCGGCTATCTGCGCTGCGTGGAGATCACGTGCGACAGTTCGGGGAGTATGGCGACCTACAGCCATATCGTGCACGCCGAAGAAGATCTGGGGCAGTGCCCGACAGGGGGCGTCAGCCTGCGCGGTGGATTTACGGGGCAGCTGCCACCAAATGCGAAGGCCACCCGCCTGAGCGAAAGCAATGCGCTGGTGTGGGAAATGCAGGTGCGCCAGCAGGTGCCGGGGCAGCTGGACGAGACCAGCAGTTTCCTGATTCCGGTGGTGTCTGCCTGACGGTGACCCTAGCCACAGAGGCCGCACCTGGGAAAGCAAGTTAAACAGCAACCCTTTCTTCGGGAGCGGAGCCTCAGTCTAGCCTCAACGCGGCAGAACGCTTGCGCCCATCAGGAACTCGTCAATGGCCCGCGCCGCCTGCCGCCCTTCACGGATGGCCCAGACCACCAGCGACTGGCCCCGGCGCATGTCGCCCGCCGCGAATACGCCGTCCACGCTGGTCGCGTAACCGCCCACCAGTTCGGTGCCTGCCTGAGCATTACCACGGGCGTCCTTCTGCACGCCAAAGCTGTCCAGCACGGTCTGCATCGGGTTGGTAAAGCCCATCGCTAGCAGCACCAGTTCAGCCTCGTGAATTTCTTCGCTGCCCGGGACTTCTTCGAGCTTGCCGTCCCTGAATTCCATACGCACGGTCTTCAGGCCCGTCAGCTTGCCACCTTTGCCGATAAATTCCTTGGTGGCAATGGCGAATTCGCGCACGGCCCCTTCCTCGTGGCTGGTGCTGGTGCGCAGCTTCATGGGCCAGTAAGGCCACACCAGCGGCTTGTTTTCCTGCTCGGGAGGCTGGGGCATGACCTCGAACTGGGTGACCGACTTCGCGCCGTGGCGGTTGCTGGTGCCCACGCAGTCGCTGCCAGTGTCGCCGCCGCCGATCACGATGACGTTCTTGCCGTCGGCCCGCAGTTGCCCCTTGAGCTTGTCGCCCGCATTGACGCGGTTCTGGCCGGGCAAAAATTCCATGGCGTAATGCACGCCCTGCAAGTCGCGCCCCGGCACCGGCAGGTCACGCGGCGTCTCGGAGCCGCCCGCCAGTAGCACGGCGTCGAATTCCTGCTGAAGCTGCGCGGGGGTCACGTTTTCCTTGCTCAGGTTGGTGACTTTGCTGTCTTTGGGCCACTCCCCCACCAGCACGCCGGTGCGGAAGGTCACCCCCTCGGCCTCCATCTGGGCCACGCGGCGATCGATGTGGGTCTTTTCCATCTTGAAATCGGGGATGCCGTAGCGCATCAGGCCGCCCACGCGGTCGTTCTTCTCGAACACCGTCACGTCGTGCCCGGCGCGGGCGAGTTGCTGCGCGGCGGCCAGTCCAGCAGGCCCGGAACCGACCACGGCCACCTTTTTGCCGGTCTTGACGGCGGCGGGATGCGGCACGACCCAGCCTTCCTTCCAGCCGCGCTCGATGATCGCCAGTTCGATGGACTTGATGCCCACCGGCTCCTGGTTGATGTTCAGCACGCAGGCCGCTTCACAGGGCGCGGGGCAGATGCGCCCGGTGAATTCGGGAAAGTTGTTGGTGGTGTGCAGTACATCCAGGGCCTGTTTCCAGTCGTCCTGGTACACCAGATTGTTGAAGTCGGGGATGATGTTGTTGACCGGGCAGCCGTTGTTGCAAAACGGAATGCCGCAGTCCATGCAGCGCGTTGCCTGTTTGC
>NZ_JAGLBG010000150.1 GCF_018260405.1 Deinococcus sp. | reverse complement strand
CGACACTTCCGCAACGTCACCGGTCATACGAGGGGTTATTTCGACGAAATGCGGGAGTAACCGACTGTGTGGCTGCAGGTTCGGGTTCGGGTCTGGCTCCCTGCCCGCGCCCCGGTTCCAGCACCTGCTGGTAGACTTCCAGCACCTGCTCGGCCACGCCGCCGGGGGTAGTGCGCCTGCCAAATTCACGGGCGTGCTGCGATAGCTGTGACCAGAGTTGCGGGTCGGCCAGCAGTTCGCGCGAGTGCCGCGCCAGGGCCGCCACATCGCCCGGCGCAACCAGATACCCGCTGTAGCCGCCCTGCACGCCGCTGAGGGTGCCGCGTGCGCCCACCGCTACCACCGGCACGCCCATCAGCTGCGCTTCTTGCAGCACCAGCCCCTGCGTTTCGGTATCGGAGGCGAACAAGAACAGTTCGGCGAGTCGGTAGTACGCCCCGATTTCGGTCCAGGGACGCACGCCCACGAAGGTCACTCGGTCCTGCACGCCCAGCCGTCCGGCCTGATGTTCCAGGTTGAAGCGCTCGGGGCCTTCGCCCAGCACGACCAGATGGGCGCTGGGCAACTCGGCCAGCGCGTCGATAACCAGATCGAAGCGTTTTTCACGGGCCAGCCGCCCCACCGTCAGGATGCGGCGCGTGCCGGGCGGCCACGGACTGTGAATTGGGGGGGCACTCTCTAGCACACGCGGATCGACACTGGTCGGAATAACCACCGGGTTTTTGACTCTGGCTTCCTTTAGGACGTCCATCATGCCGGAGGTCGGGGTAATCACGGCGTCGGCCTTGCCATAAAACTGGTCGATAAAACGCGGAATGAGGTGCGTGGCGCGGTCTACTGCGGGAAGTCCGGGCACATAGTGCGTGTAGGCCGACAGGTGAGTGTGGTAGGTCGCCACGTGCGGCGTACGCCATTTGCGGGCCAGCCGCGCTCCGGCCAGTCCCAGGGTGAGCGGCGTGTGGGTATGCACCACGTCGTAGGTCAGCTCGAAATCCTTGCGGGTGGGCCAGGCCAGGCGGTAGGTGGGCAAAAAAGTGTAGCGGATGCTGGAAACGCGCCGCACGTCCAGCCGGGTGTCCCAGAAGTCGGGAAAATCCGGGGCGACCACCTCGACGAAATGCCCCCGCGCCCGCAGTTCGTCGCTCAGGAGGCATACGCTGGTCACGATGCCGTTCTGGTCGGGCAAAAACGTGTCGGTGAACAGCCCGATACGCAGCGGCTTCACGTGCCTGCACCTCCGAGATGGTCTGATGAAACTGGAAGCATCTGTGGCCTAGCATACGATGAACCAACATGAGAGGAACACGAGGCCGCCCGCGCCGCTCGGGGGCCAGCCATGGGGGATATCCAGGGGGTAGATTCAGCCCTGATGACATCTTCTGTACCTTTTCGGGTATGGCCCCTCCTGATGCGGGCCGGAGCCTTCGGAACGCTGCGCGGCGGGCATCCCGGTGATCCGGGCGTGGGCCTGACTATTGCCGTTCAGACGGCTGCCGAACTTCAGCGGGTGCTGGGCGAGCTGGGGGCCGTCAAGGCGACGGTGCTGGTGCCCGCCGACTTTGCCGACATGGAGTTGCTGGAGCAGGCCAGCGCCGCCGGGCACGAGGTCGCCGGAAGGGGCACGCCGCGCAACTTTGCCGCGCTGGAAGTCGCCGCCCGGCAACCGCTGAAGCACTGGGCACCTGATCTGGCCCGCGCTGACCGGGCCGACCTGCGGGCGCTGGCTCAGGCTGGCCTTCGCCCCTTACCCGAACCCGCCGCCGCCGCGCTGCCGGGCGCAATTCTGGAAGTCAGCCCCGAACAACTGGCCGAAAAACTGGCGGAACTCGAACGCCTGGGCTATCAGCCCCGGCCCGTGCGTGAACTGCTGGAACTGCGCCCGGCCACGCCCCGCGACCTGCTCGAGCATATCTATCAGCGGGTGGTAGAAGACCAGTATGCCCAGCGGGAGGGCCTGATCGACCTGTCGCAACGCTTCGACGCCATGATGCGTGTGGCCCCGCTTGACCACGCGCCGGAGCCGTTGCCGCTGCCACGCGGCACGCCCACCGCCGAGCTGCACCTGAATTCCGGGCGGCTGGTCGGGCTGGCGTCCAAGCAGTGGCTGGGCACCTACCGGGCCTACCAGCGCAGCCTGAAGGATGTGGCCCAGGCGCTGGAAACGCACCCGGAATTGCACTCGGCGCAGGCGGTGTTTGCCGTGACCCTGTTTCACAGACCCCTGGAAAAGTCAGGCTTTACCCTGCTGGACTTACCGCCGCTGCGGGCACGCTGGTACGGGCTGGGCTTCCGGGTGCTGCGGCTGGCCTACGGCACCCAGCGCCGGGCCAGCGACGAGACGCCCAAGATGGCCTGGATGCCCCGCGAGGAGTTTCTGAAGAAGTTTGGCTGATACGGACTGCCGATTGAACCGGGCAGTTTCAATTCAGTCCAAGCGGGGGCAAGGAGGAAAGATACGGATTTCGTGGTAATACGGATTCCAATTGATTCGGTGCAGTTCCGAATCAGTCTAAGCGGATGCGAGTAGCAACAGCATACGGATTCCGCGGTATGGAGCCGCAGGCGGCGCTTTTCCGACTGTGGTGGAATTTAGCGGAATCCGTATAAGAAGCCGCAGTGCGGATGAGAAAAAGTTCGGCTGGGTAGGTCTGAAGTCTGCCTACTGTCTACCCCGGTAAGGTGAACACCAGCGCCGTGCCCTGCCCCGGCGCACTCCCGATATTCAGGTCACCGCCTGCCAGCTGCGCCCGCTCCCGCAGTCCGATCAGGCCCAGGTGTCCGGCCTGCACCTGGGCCTGCGCTTCCTCGGGGGTAAACCCGCGCCCGTCGTCGGAAATGGCGACCTGCACCCCGCTCTCACTGAACGCGACCCGGATGGCCGCTGTATGCGCCCCGGCGTGCTTGTCCACGTTGTTCAGGGCTTCTTGCACCAGCCGGAACACCGTCAGTTCGGTGGCCGGGGGCAGGCGGCGTTCCTGACCGCTGACCTCCAGGCGGGTGGCGGTCAGGGCCTGGGTGGCTAGCCATTCCAGGGCCGGAAGCAGCCCCAGGTCGTCTAGGACACTGGGGCGCAGGTTCCGCGCGAAGCGGCGCACGCCGTCGATGGCGGCGTTCAGGTCGAGCAGAATGTCGTCGGCGCGGGCTTTGCGTTCGCCGTCTAGCTCACGGGCCAGCCGGGACACACGGCGGCTGGTGGCAATCAGCACCTGCGCCGTGTCGTCATGCAGCTCGCGGCTGATGCGGCGGCGTTCTTCCTCCTGGGCCTGGGTAAACAGCGTCAGGTAGCTACGCAATTCCAGCGTGCGCGAGGTCGCGGCTTCCAGTGCCTGCCCGCGCCGGGTGATTTCCTCGGCCAGCGTCTGCAATTCCGAGAGGTCGCGGGCCACCAGCAGCACCCCATCACTGCTTCTGGGGTCGGGGCCAGAGCCGCTGCCAGGCGCGCTGCCGGGGCCGACCGCACTCAGGCGCACTTCCAGGCGGTACGGGCCGACCTGAATCTCGGCGCGTCCGCCCGCGCTCCGGGTAAAAGCGTCGTCCCAGGCGGCCAGCAGCGCCGGGCGGGTGGCGGGGGTCGGCAGGCTCAGCAGGTCGGCCCCCACCAGCGGCCCGGTCAGCGGCTCCAGCAGCTTTTGC
>NZ_JAGLBG010000014.1 GCF_018260405.1 Deinococcus sp. | reverse complement strand
TCGCTAGGGTAAGCTGCGCGTTCCACCGTTAAAGCCTAAAACATTTCCCATGGTTAGGGCCTCAGACAGCCTCTCATGGCCTCATGCACAGCACAATCGAATCATATTTTTTCTCACAGGGACCTCTCAGCCAAGAAAGATGAGGCTAGACCCTGCCGATTTTCTCAGGCAGTACCCGAAAGCCGACTGGCAAGTCTCTTAGGCCTCTGCTCAGGCGGGGTGGCCGTCTGACACCTTTCTTTTACAGATGGCCTTTAAGGGTCGTCGCCAGCTTGAAGCGGATTTTTTTGCCTGCTGGAATGGCAATGCGCTCGCTGGTGCCGGGGCGCACTCCCTGACGGGCCGCCGTCTGGGTCACACTGAGGATGCCCAGGCCCGGAAGGCCGACACTTTTGCCCGACTGAAGCGCACTGATGATGTTTTCGAGCACGCAGGCCACGGCTTCTGCGGCTTGTTCCTTGTTGAGACTGGTGCGCTCGGCGACCATCTGGATGATCTGAGTCTTGGCAATCTTGTTGGCCCGCTTACTGGCACGAGTAGCGGTAGTCTTCACTTTATTTTCAGCAGTTTTGGTGGCTCTAGCCATTGGTGCTCCTCCAGAAAAGGATTTCAAGCAGAACGTCAACTCTCATGATAAATATGCAGACGGTCAGCTTAAATGAAGCTTAACACACGTTTGAACCGGGCTACTTTACGTCGCGGGTTTCATGGACGCGACATTAAGACTTATTATCCTGCTACGCCCCGAGAGCGCCTCGAAGGTCCACAGTCGCCCGTAGAGGGGCTGACCCACACCACCGAGTACCTTCAGGGCCTCAAGTGCCATCATGCCCCCCACGATATTGGGCACTGGGCCGATAACCCCGGCCTCGGCGCAGGAACCGGTATCGTCGGCCACCGGAAAAACGTCGCGCAGGCCAAAGCGGGCGTCGAACACGCTGACCAGCCCCGAGGTTCCACTGGCCGCCCCCCATACCCACGTCCGGCCCGCCGCAGTGCAGGCGTCCGCGATGGCGTAGCGCGTCTCGAAATTGTCGGTAGCATCGATAACCAAGTCGTATCCAGCCACCAGTTCCTGTGCCCCGGCGCGGGTTAGGGCAGGCAGGGCCGTGAGAGACACATGAGGATTGAGCTGCTGAGCACGGGCGCAGGCCACAGCACTTTTTAAGCGCCCCACATCGGCCACGGTAAACAGGGTCTGGCGGTGCAGATTACTCAGGCTGACCGTGTCGCCGTCGGCAATGCTCAGGTGCCCGGCTCCGGCTCCGGCCAGTTGCAAAATCACCGGGCCGCCCAGCCCACCCGCACCCACGATCAGCACCCGGCTGGCTTTCAGGCGTTCTTGCGCCGCAGCCTCATGCCATTCGGGAACGAGCAACGGGCGCGAATACCGCCGCAGTTCGCTGCGTGACAGGGTGGGCCTTGCGGGGACGGTGGACTTCACAAGCCGCAGTCTAATGCGCGGGCCAGTCGCCAAAAGCAGTGCCGACACCCATGTAGCTTCTACGCGTAGCGAGTCCTGCGAGAAGGCCACTTTCCCAAATCTGCTCTAGACTGCCAGCTGTGATGTTCTTCGTCGTGGCCGCCTTATCCTATCTGCTGGGGTCTATGGTGACAGGAGTCATCTACTCGCACCTGCGCGGCGACGACATTCGCAGCCGCGACCTGCCGGGCGGCAGCGGCACCTTCAGGCAATACGGGCGCACGGCGGCCATTCTGGTGACGCTCGCAGACGCCCTGCGCGGCGCACTGGCCGTCGGTCTGACCGACTTGCTGGCTCAGGAGCTCACCTGGCTGGCGACTATCATGGTGGTGCTGGGGCACTGTTATCCGGTCTTTTTCGGGTTTCGTGGCGGGGGCGGCATCGCCACACTGCTCGGGGCCTTATTCGTAGCGGCCCCCGCGACTGGTCTGGGCATGCTGGCCTTTGGACTGGCCGTTATTCCACTGTACAAGGCCACGCTGCAAAAGCGTCTGGGCCTCAATGCCGTGCCGTTTGCCAGCGCCCTGACCATTCCTGTCGGCCTGCTGCTGGCGCGGCATTACGGCGGGATGTACGAGGTGCTGGGCGGCGGGCTGATGATGGGCATCCGGGGAGTTCACATGCTGGCTCAGGGCCGCGCAGGACAAGCGCAACCGTGAACAGAACCAGTGCAACCGTGCAAGCGTGGCTGCGCTCCTCCCTGATCCTGGGGCTACTCGGTCTGGGCACGGCCCGCGCCGACCTCAACCTGAGTGGGCGCACCTTGCAGTGGGAGAGTGGGAACGCCGCCGTGTGGCAACGCGAATTCCCGGCCAGCATGGGGCCACTGACCGAACCCCTCGCGGTGGGCACTACGACCTATCTGGGGGTCGGGCCAGTGGTCTATGCTTTCGGACCCGCCGGAAACCTGCTGGGCCGCGCCGACCTGCCGGGGCAGAGCACCTCGCTCGACAGCGTAAGCGGCGTGGTGGCGGTCAGTACCCAGGGACACGGCTACACCGAGCGCTTTACGCTGGCCGCCCCGCAAAATAACCTCAGTCTGCCGGTGGTCGAACGCGCCGTGATGCCCCCCGATTCCCAGATCACCGGATGGCTGGCAGGGGTCGCCGATTCTGTTCCAGCGCCTCAGCTGTCGCAGGCGGCGCGGGATTTCCCGGACAATCCTTTTGTGGCGCTGCGCGAGGCCGAGCAGCTGAACAAGGCAGGTGACCACGCCAGGGCGCTGAGCGCGGTGCGGCACACGCTGGGCAGTCGGCTGCCCTTTACGGCCTGGACGCAGCTGGCCGCCCGGCTTGACCGCGCCGGTTATCCTGCGGCGGCGAACCTGGCCCTGGAGCGCGCCACCCGCGACGCGGCGGCACGTGGCATCGACCCGGAAATCCCGGTGAGCCGCGCCGCGCTGCGGGCTTACGGTGATCCGGTAGGGTACGCCGCCACCCTGATACAGCAGGGCCATCTGGCACGCGCCGACGCCTGGATGAACTTTCTGCGCGGCCTTTACCCACGGTTTGAGGGCCACAGTGACCTGTACCGGCGCTACGCCGCGCTGCTGGACGCCCAGGGCCGCAGCGGTGAGGCAGAGGGCTGGCGGCAGTTCGGCGCTTCACTGCGGGCAGGCAGCCTGTATAACCTGGGGCCCGACGATACGCAGACGGTGCGCGACGCCGCGAGACTTGCTACCCTGGCGCTGCTGCTGGGCCTGCTGGCGGCGTACCTGACGCTGGCCGCCCGCGCCTGGAAAGCCCAGGGCGAGGACACCCGGCCCTACGGTGGGCGCTGGGCATCGGTGCTCAAACGGCCTCTCACCCGTGCCCGCCTCGGTGTCCTCAGTTACGCCTCTTTGCCCGAACGCCTGACACTCGTTATTCTGGGGGCGGCGCTGCTCACGGCGCTGGTCGGGTGGCAATGGGCCAACCAGACAGGACGCGGCCTACAGGCTCCGGCCCTGAATATGGGCACCTACGGCGGCGGGTGGTACAGTGCCCACATCGACGACCTTAATCTGCGCCCCGGCCCTGACACGGCCATTCTGAACGGGCTGGCGGCGCAACTTGGCGGCGACGACACGACCGCACGCGACTCGTATACGGCAGCTGGGCCGGACGCCTGCGCCCTAAATAACCTGGGTGTCGTCTCGCAAAACCGTGAAGACCAGCCACAGGCGCTGGAACTGTACCGCCAGGCACTGACGCTGGAACCGGACAGCAGCGCCGCGTCCTATAACCTGGGCCTGGACCAGCGCACGCCGGACACCCTGTTTCAGCAACAGTACCGCTGGGGCGAGCCGAGGCTGTGTTATCCCAACCGCCGCAACCTGGCCCGCATGGTCAGCGGCGACCTGAGCGTGACCCTGCGCCGCGACCTGAGCGACCCACTGGGGTTTCTGCGGCGTGACCCCCAACAGTCCAACCCCGCCGGGTCGGTGCGGATGGGCTGGGCCGTACTGGGGACCATCACGCTGCTGGCGGCCCTGGCCTTTTTGCTGCTGGTGCCCCGCGCCGCCGGAAGCCGCCGCCTGGGTCGCCCGGCACTTTACCGGCTGCTGGCCTTTTTGTTTCCCGGCTCGGCGCTGCTGGGCAACCCGTGGGGCGGCGTACTGCTGCTGACCTGGGCAGCCACCGTGAGCCTGCTGGCCCCACTGACCCACCTGCTGCGCTTCGACTTTTTGCCGCAGCCGCAGCAGCCCGCCGTGCGAAACGTCCTGGCGCTGCTCCTGATCACCTGCTACGCGATCAATACGCTGGGCCTGTTTCTGATAGAGGCCAATACCTTCCGCCAGCGCCGACTGGAACGGGCCGTGGGCTAACATGCGCCACGGTTTCCAGGCCGGGCCGGGGCTTATCCTGTCGCCATGACCCGCCCCGGCTCCCGTGATGACAGCCAGACACAAACGCTGGAACGCACCGAAAGCAAGCGGCCCCGGCTGTGGCGCGTGCTGCTGCTGAACGACGACTACACCCCGATGGATTTTGTGGTGATGGTACTAGAGCGCTACTTTCGCAAATCCGAGCAAGAAGCCCAGTTGATTATGCTGGCGGTGCATCACAAGGGCCAGGGCGTGGCGGGCGTGTACACCCGCGACGTGGCCGAGACGAAGGTGGCGCAGGTGACACAGCACGCGGGGCAGGAGGGCTACCCTTTGCTGGCTGTGGCCGAGCCAGAGGGGGAATAGATGGCCGTTCCCGATGATCAGTCGTTGATGCGCCCGCTGCTTGCAGCCGTGCAGGACGGTCAGGCGGCGCCTATGCGTGAGATTTCGCAGCGGGTCGCACAAACTCTTGGGCTGACACAAGAAGATTTGAGTGAACTGCTTGCTAGTGGTAAGCAGTTCACCTCTGCCAACCGGCTGGGCTGGGCTGGGCCAAGACTTGCTGGGCCAAGACTTACGGCGTCCAGTTTCAGCGATGGCGCAAAAGCCACCGCCGAACAAATCGGCAACATCACCTTGCTAGGCGGCAAAACCCTGGCCCGGCTGATGATTGACTACGGCGTGGGCGTGTTGACCCGCAAAACCTACCAGATTCGCCGCATAGACGCGGAATACTTCGAGGAACTGTAAATGATTTCCGACCACCTGCAAGCCACCATCCAGCGCGCCGCCGACTTTGCCCGAGACGCCGGACACGAATACGTGACGCAGGAGCACCTGCTGCTGGCCCTGCTGGACGACCCCGAGGCCCATGAGGCGCTGCTGGCGCTGGGGGCCGATCTGAACAGGCTGCGCGAACGGCTGCAAGAGGAGCTGACTGGACTGGAAGTGTGGCCCGACCCCGAACCCGACTTTACGCTGGGCGTTCACCGCGTCATACAGGGGGCGGTGTTGCAACTGCACGCCAGCGGGAAAGGGCAGCAGGCAGCCGACGGCGCACGGGTGCTGGCGGAATTGCTGGAGGAAGACGACAGCCCCGCCCGCGCCGCGCTGGAAGCGCAGAACGTGACCCGGCTGGACGTACTTGGCTACTTGTCGCACGGCACCGCGAAGGTCGCCGGGCGCGGCAAGGAGCGACGCGTGGCGGGTGTGGACGGCGACCTTACCTCGCCCGAACCCGAGACTGAGCTAAATCCACTGGAAGCCTACACGGGGAATCTGACCGAGCAGGCCAGGGCAGGCCAGTTTGACCCCGTTATTGGCCGCGCCGCCGAACTGGAGCGCATGGTGCACATTCTGGCGCGGCGCGGCAAGAACAATCCTGTGCTGGTGGGCGAACCTGGCGTGGGTAAAACCGCGCTGGCAGAGGCTCTGGCCCAGCGCATTGCTGATGGGCAGGCCCCCGGTTTCCTGAAAGGGGCCGCCGTGTACGCGCTAGACCTCGGCGCACTACTGGCAGGCACGCGCTACCGGGGCGATTTTGAGCAGAGACTCAAGGCCGTTCTAGCCGAGCTGGACGGCAAAAACTCGGTGCTGTTTATTGACGAATTGCACACCATTGTCGGCGCGGGCGCAACTGAAGGCGGCAGCGTGGACGCGGCGAACCTGCTTAAGCCTGCGCTGGCGCGGGGGAAACTCAGAGTCTTGGGCGCGACCACACCCGCCGAACTGCGCCACCTGGAAAAAGACCGCGCCCTGTGGCGGCGTTTTCAGACGGTGGATGTGCCTGAACCGAGCGAGCAGGAGGCCGCGCAGATTCTGACGGGCCTCGCGCCGAAATATGCCGCTCATCACGGCGTTTCTTATACTGCCGAGGCGATTACAGCGGCGGTGACCCTCTCGGCCCGCTACCTGCGTGACCGCTTTTTGCCCGACAAGGCGATTGACGTGCTGGACGAAGCCGGAGCCGCCCGCAGCAGCGCCGGCAAAGGCGGAGAAATCGGCGTTTCCGAGGTGGAAGGCACGGTAGCAAGAATGGCCCGCGTGCCGGTGGGCGCAGTCAAGGCTGAGGAAATCAAATCTCTCGCCACGCTGGAGGCCGATTTGGGCACACGGGTGTTCGGGCAAGACAGGGCCATAGAAGCCGTGAGCAGCGCCGTGAAACTGGCCCGCGCAGGCCTGCGAGACCCGCGCAAGCCGCAGGGGGCTTTTTTGTTCGCCGGGCCGACGGGCGTGGGCAAAACTGAACTGGCCCGCGCCCTGGCCGAGCGCCTCGGCCTGGAACTCATCCGCTTTGACATGTCCGAGTACCAGGAGCCACACACTGTCGCCCGCCTGATTGGGGCGCCCCCCGGCTACGTGGGCTTTGACCAGGGCGGGCTGCTGACCGACGCCGCTGCCAAAAACCCGCATTCGGTGCTGCTGCTCGATGAGATAGAAAAAGCGCACCCGGACGTATACAACATCTTCTTGCAGCTGATGGATCACGGCACCCTGACCGACCACGCGGGCAAAAAGGTAGACGGGCGCGGCCTGATTCTGATTTTTACCACCAACGCCGGAGCCGAGGGCGCCAGCCGCCCAGCACTGGGTTTTGGCCGCACTGGACGCGCCGGAGAGGAAGCCGAGGCAGTGAAACGCACCTTTTCGCCGGAGTTTCGCAACCGCCTGGACGCCGTGATTCATTTCGCGCCGCTCTCGCGTGACGTGATGGCGCATGTGGTGGACAAATTCATGCGCGAACTGGAGATTCAGCTGGGTGAGCGAAACGTTACCCTCACCCTGACGCCCGCCGCTCGCGCCCGCCTCGCCGAACTGGGCTATGACCCGCAGATGGGCGCCAGGCCGCTGGCCCGCGTAATCGAGCAGCAGCTTAAGCGCCCGCTGGCCGACGAATTGTTGTTCGGCAGGCTAAAGGATGGCGGGGCAGTGGTGTTAGACGCGGCGGAGGGTGGGGAGTTTACGTTCGGGATGTAAAGCACAGTGCCTTGAAAGTTGGACGCAGGCAGGTGGAATCGGAGAACTGGCCGCGCTTGCTCTAATCCGCGACCCACGTCCAGCGCGGCAAATCCTCGCACAGGATTTCCAGCAGGCAAGTCTCGGAGGCAATGAACAGGTGGCGGTAACGCGGCTTTTGTTTGCGGGCCTCCCAGCGGGCCTCAGTTTTTGCCCGGGCTTCAGCCAGCGCTTTTTCCAGTTCGCCGGGCGCAGGTGGCTGCAGGCCAGTCCAGAAATGATAGTCGGTGGCCGTACCGGAGGCGGCCAGCGGCGCATCTGCCGGAAAGAATCGCCCGGTTTCGCGTAAGTGTGGATTCATCTGCCGCGTTCGCCCGGACAGCATCACCGGATTGCTACCGTAGGGCGGAAAGGTATCAGTATTGTTGTTCTCGGCCAGGATTTCGGCAATCCAGGGGTCGGGTTCGTTCACCACCTCGTACAGCCCCGGCGACTGCACACCCTGGCGCGAGGGGTGAAAGGTGTTCCACGGCCCGGCGTAAAACTCGTCGTAACTTTCCAGGGCAAAGACACTGTTTTCAAAAGGCCATTCCAGCCGTAGCAGGCGCGAGTGCCGCCCAGTTACCCGCGCCGTATCGTCCGGCGGGTCATAGCGGTTGTCGCTGAGGTCTATCGTCAGGCCGTCGCGGGACTGTTCCAGGCGCTGCGTGACCAGACCTTCACCCTCAAACGACTGCACCGCCTCCAGCAAGGCCGGGTCGGGCCAGGGGGCGAACTGGTACCGGGCGTAGCGCGCTGAACGGGCCACCCGCTTATTCCTGCCCCAGCAACTGCTGAATTTCGTCGGCCAGGTCGAGGCCGTACCTGTACGCCGCCTTGCCGCCCACCTGCCCCGAGCCGTATTTGGCGGGGTAGTTCCTCACCTCGCGCTCGAATACGGTGGCCTCGGCGCTGGCGTTGGTCTGGGGCATCACCGTCTGCAAAATGGGCGGCGTCTTTTCGGTGGTTCGGGCAAAAGCGGCTTTCAGGTCGTCGGGCAGGCGTTGCAGGCCAAATTTGTGCTGCGAGGAATTGCTCTGAAACTTGGTGACCACCACGCCCAGGCACTGGATTTTCAGGTCGCGGTCACGCCGCAACTCGTCTATTTTGCTCGCAATCTGTGGAATCCCGTAGGTGCTCAGGCGATCTGGAATGGTCGGAATCAGGTAGTGGTCGCTGATTTCCAGCCCATTTTGCGTAATAAACCCCAGGTTGGGCGGGCAATCGACCAGCACATAATCGTACTGACCGAACAGCGGGCCGATGTACTTTTGCACCACGGCCATCGGACTGAGGCTGTAATTGGTGCGGTTGGCGATGTCCTGCATACGGTCTTGCACATCAATCAGCCGAATAGAACTGGGCAGCACGTCCACGCGCCCGTATTGCACGTCCGCGGGCAGTTGCTCCATCAGGTCGGGCGGCACGGTGTTCAGGTTGCTGGCCCCGCGCACAATGGCCTTCCCGGGGTCAAAAAGTCGGGTGCCGTTCAGCAAATCCAGAAACAGGTGCGCCAGCGTCTGCCCCCGCTCGTCGGCCTCCTCCCAGCGCCGCTCGCCCAGCAGGGCCAGGGTCGCGTTGGTCTGCGGGTCGAGGTCGATCACCAGCACCTTTTTGCGGTGGACAAAGGCAAAAGTGTCGGCCAGTTGCACCGCCGTGGTGGTTTTGGCGACGCCGCCCTTGAGGTTGATAAAGCTGATGACGCGCGGCATAGGCTTCAGGGTAGAACATTAGCGAGTTGAAGATGTCACCGCCGCTAAGCACTTCCTGGCCTCCCCCGGCGACTGCAACCGCGCCAGCTTTAGCCCTGGAGCTTCGGCGGCCAACCCCCGGTCAGACAAACTGCCCGTTTTCCTGCCACAATTCGCCGTCCAGCGTCAGGCGCCCGCCCCGGCGCAGATCGGCGATCAGGTCCCAGTGAATCGCGCTGACGTTCAGGCCACCCGTTTCGGGGTAGCTGCGCCCCAGCGCCAGATGCACCGTGCCGCCGATCTTCTCGTCGAAAAGGATATTGCCGCTGGGCCGCTGGATGCCGTAATTGGTGCCGATCCCCAATTCACCCAGGAAGCGTGCGCCGGGGTCGGTGTCCAGCGCGGCCAGCAGCGTCGCTTCGCCCTCGTCGGCACGGGCTGAAACGACCTGGCCCGCCTGAAATTCGAGGCGTGCCCCGCGCACCATCACGCCCTGGTAGGCAGCGGGCACGCTGAACGTGACCACGCCCTCGGCGCTGTCCTCCTGCGGCCCGGTAAAGACCTCGCCGCTGGGCATGTTGCGCTTGCCGTCGCTGTTGGCCCACGTGCGCCCGCCCACCCGCAGCGTGAGGTCGGTGCCGGGGGCCTCAATCCTCACCACGTCGGCGCGGCTGAGGCGCTCGATCAGCCGCGCCTGAGTCGCCCGCACCTCACTCCAGGCGGCCACCGGGTCGGGACGGTCGAGGAACATTGCCCGCATCACGAAGTCCTGAAATTCCGGCAGGCTCATGCCAGCCTGCTGCGCCGCGTGTGGCGTGGGATAAAGCGTCAGGCTCCACTTTTTGCTGCCGCGAATCGAAGCCAGTTCCGAGCGCGAGGCCAGCAGGCGGGCTCGGCGCTGCGGGTCAGCGTACGGCCCGGCTCCCCGTTGACCAGTTTCCGGTTCGGGCGTCAGAATCCGCAGGCTGCCGTCCATGCGGCGCAGGTCTTCCAACTCAGCCGGATGAACTGCGCCCAGCACCTCCCCGGAGGCGAGCGCCGCCAGATCCTCGTCCTGGCCGGGATAACTCAGGCGCAGCACCGGATAGGCCCCGGCCCGCAGCATGGCGCGGTTGATTTCGGCCAGCAGGCCTAGCGCCGAGGTGCTTCCCGCCACCAGCAGCCGCTCGCCGGGAGCTGCCGACAGGCAGTAATGCGTGAGTAGCGCCGCGTGCCTCACCGGATCGTAGGCGATGAGGCTCATGGTTAGGGGTTCGCCGGAAGCTTGGCGGCCTGGCGCAGGGCAGCGGCCTTGGGCGTCTGCTCCCACGGGAATTCGGGGCGCCCGAAGTGACCGTAAGCCGCCGTCTGAGCATAGATCGGGCGTTGCAGCTCCAGCTCGGCAATGATCGCCTGCGGGCGGGCGTCGAAGTGTACAGCGACCAGTTCGGCCAGTTGCTCGTCGCTGATCAGGCCAGTGCCGTAGGTGTCTACCCGCAGGCTGACCGGATGAGCGCGGCCAATCGCGTAGGCCACCTCGACCAGTACGCGCCGCGCCAGCCCCGCCGCCACGACGTTCTTGGCGATGTAGCGGGCATAATACGCTGCCGAGCGGTCCACCTTGGTCGGGTCCTTGCCCGAAAACGCGCCGCCGCCGTGGGGCACCGCCCCGCCGTAAGTGTCCACGATGATCTTGCGGCCCGTCAGCCCGGTATCGCCGTGCGGCCCGCCGATCACGAAACGGCCACTGGGATTGATGAAGTATTTGGTCTCCGGGCGCAGCAGCTCTGCCGGGATGACCTCGCGAATGACGTGCTGAAGCATATCGGCGCGAATTTGCTCCTGGGTCACGTCCTCGCTGTGCTGGGTGCTGATCACTACCGTGTCGATAAAAGTCTGGGTCGCCTCGTGCGGCTCGCCGTCGCGCACCACCGTCACCTGGGCCTTGGCGTCGGGGCGCAGGTAGGGCAGCGTACCCGCCTTACGCAACTCCGCGAGGCGGCGCGTGAGCTTATGCGCGAGGCTGATCGGCAGCGGCATCAGCTCGGGCGTCTCGTCGGTGGCGTAACCGAACATCAGGCCCTGATCGCCCGCGCCGACTTCCGAGAACCTATTTTCGGGTCGGGCACGTTCTTCATCGCTCATGGCCCGCCACTCTTCACTGTGGTTGACGCCCCCGGCAATTTCGGGCGATTGCTCGTGAATGCTGACCAGCACGGCGCTGTACTCGGCATCGAAGCCGTAGTTGGCGCGGGTGTAGCCCACCTGCATCACGGCGTCGCGCACGGTGCGCTGCACATCCACGTGGGCCTGATGCGCAGTCACCTCGCCCGCGACCACGGCCATTCCGGTGGTTAGGAGGGTCTCGACCGCCACGCGGCTGGTCGGCTCCTGGCGCAAAAACTCGTCAAGCACGCTGTCCGAAATGAAGTCGGCGAGTTTGTCGGGGTGCCCCTCAGACACCGATTCGGACGTATAGAATTTCCACATAGCTGCACCTCTTTTAACTTCTCCGGGCCGCCTCTGACGCGGCCAGGGTATTTCACTGAGTTTCTTTTCCGGTCACCTTCCCGCGCGGGGAACCGCAGCTATCTTAGCGATACGGGGGCTGACCGGCGCGACATGGGCACAGTCTCAATTAACCCAGAAGGGCCAGTCAATTCAGGAGGGCCGACCCACAGCCTAGCCGCCGCGCTACGCTGAGGCTCATGAACGCCAGCACTATAAACGCGAAGGGCGACCTGATCGCGCGCCTCATTTCACTGGGGCTGGGGATGCCGACCTTCGGGGGCGAGGCCAGCGGCCCGGCGCACGACCGCACCTTCCGCGCCACCATTTCTCTCGGCGGGCGCGAACTGGGCAGCGGCGTAGGCCGCACCAAGAAAGATGCCGAGCGCATCGCCTCCGAGCAGGTGCTGGCGACTCTGAAAGAACCGGGCACTGGTACGCCAGCCTTAACCCAGACCGCAGCCCAGACCGCGCCCCACTCCGCTAACTCTAACTCCGCTAACTCCTCCCTCTCCTCTGACTTCCTTTCCTCTGGCCCCTGGCCGATCTACGCGGCGGTGCTGGCGCAGGCCATTGAAGCCGCCACCGAATTTGCCGCCGAGGACGCCACCTTGCAAGACGTGCAGCAGAGCGCCGCGCAATTTTACCGGGGGCTACTGGGCAGCCTGGGCCACCAGCCCGGAGAAGACCTGTGACCTTTCCCCTGACGCCCACTGGAGTTCTGTTCGACATGGACGGCGTACTGACCGACAACAACGCCTTTCACCGCCGCGCGTGGCAAGAAGTCGCCGCTGAGGTGCTGGGCCTGAATCTCAGCGCACACGACCTCGACACCAAGGTCGATGGGGGGCGCAACCCGGAGATCATCGAGCGCCTGACCGGAAAGTACCCCAGCCCCGAACTGGCGGCCCGTTTTCACGGTGCTAAAGAGGGCCGTTACCGTGACCTCGCGCTGGGGGGCCTGCGGGAAGTGGCGGGCCTAAGCGATTACCTAGACGTGCTGGAGGGGCGCCGAGTTCCTTACGCCCTGGTCACCAGCGCAGACAGCATCAATGTCGAATTCGGCCTGAACGCGCTGGGCCTGGGCCACCGCTTTGCACTGCGATTACTGGGCGAGAACGTGCAGCGCGGCAAACCGCACCCTGAGCCGTACCAGCGCGGGGCAGCGCTCCTGGGCCTTGACCCCCACACCTGCCTAGCCCACGAGGACGCCCTGAACGGGGTCAGGAGTGCGGCGGGTGCGGGCTGCACGGTGGTCGCGCTAACCACCACCGCCACCTCCGAGGCGCTGCGGGCCGCCGGAGCCAGCCTCACTGCGCCCGATTTCACGGGCTGGCGCGAGTGGCTGGCGTAGGGCCGCTTGTAGCGCGTGGCCCGTGGCCTGTGAAAAAGGCTGCTGTTTCCAACCCACAAGTGACAGGCCACAGGCCATGAAGGGAGCCGACGCCGAGGCGCGGGCGGCCCGCTACCTGCAGGAGCTGGGCCGCGAAATAGTGGCACGCAACTACCGGATTCCGGGCGGCGAGATCGATCTGGTCAGCCGGGACAGTACTGGTAGGTTGTTTTTTACCGAAGTCCGGCAGCGCCGTGCTGCCCAATTCGGCAGCGCCGCCGAGAGTGTCACGCCGCGCAAGCTGGCCCTGATGCGCCGCGCCGCCCTGACCTACCTCAGCCGTGAACTAGGCCGCGACGACGTGGCCTGCCAGCTGGAAGTGCTGGCCATCGACGGCAGTGCGGAAGGTGGGCCAATCACGCTGATTCCACTGGGATTCTGAGCGCAGCCCTAGCCAGAGTTTTGTCGGTTCAATACCCCTTTAGAGCATTTTGCAAAAAGATGGTCAAAAGAGCACCATCTTTTTGCCGAGTGGAACGAGTGAAAAAGAAAGAGCAGGACGTAGAATGAAGGGGGCGGCGGTGTTTTTCTGACGTGCCCATCATTCGGAGCACTGCTCCTTGTGGGACTGCCGCAGCAGAGGGCAAAATCCCTTGATTACGGATTGCGCTCAATTCCAGCACACCTGGCAAAGCACCAGATGTGGCCCTGCGGCGCAGCTTTGCGAGTCCATACCGCGAAACCCGTATCTTTTCCCAGTCACCTCCGCCTAGATTGAATCTGAAACTGCCCGGTTCAGTCGGCAGTCCGTACGATACGAACTCCGGCTAAAAGGGTTGCAAAGCCTTTCAGTCCGAGTGGGCTTGTCGAGCTGCGCCGCAGAGCGAGCAGGAGCAAAAAGGGGGCCGGGGGTGGAGTGGACAACCCGGCGCTCTTGCGGGTGAACAATGAAACAGACAGAAGTCCGTATAAAATGTGCTGCACATGACACGCCTGAATCTTCCTGTTGTCCTCGCCCTCGCCTTGGCGGGTCAGGCTGTGGCCCAGACCGGCACACCCATCTACGTCTACCCGCCGCAGCTTCAGTCACCCACCCAGACGCCCCCCGCGACACCGGCTGCGCCGCTGACCATGCCGACTTCGATTCAGTATTCACCAGTCACCACTTCACCGGCGACCAGCACGACCAGTACCATCAGCACCGGTACAGTCAACACTAGCGCTGCGCCGACAAAAACCATCACCATCCCGGTGGCGGGCAGCAGTTCCGTTCCCGTGGCGACCTCCCAGACGGCGACTGTTCCCCAGCCCCAGCCACAGCCCGCGCCCAGTTCTTCCGCACTGCTGCCAGCAACCAGCAGACCCAGCCGACTGCTGTGGGGCGGCCTGAGCCATACGTCCAGCGCCAACAGTCTGGGCATCGGGGCCAGCCTGCCCGTCGGACAGTTCCAGGGCTTTACGCTGATTGGGCGCGGCCTAGGCGAGTTCGGTTCGCTAAAGGCGACCAGTATCTCAGAGCGCAAAACCTATTTCGCCGTGCGTAGCGACCTGCTGGCCGAATACGCGCTGGGCGAGGGCAGCGCCGTGTATGCCGGGCCGGGCCTGGAACTGGGCCAGCGCCGCGCTCTGGGCCTCACGGCAGGCTACCGGCGCACCTTCAACCAGTTCAGCTCCGGGCCAATCGGGGCGTTTATCGAGGGGCAACTGGAACGCGCCTGGACTTCCGGCGGACTGCTGGGCAATCAGGGCGGGCTGCGAGCGGGCGTCACCTACCGCTTCTGATAAATACCTGCCGGGTAATGACTGTTGCAGCGCCCCGAGCGGACTTGCAAAGCTGCCAAGCAGAGCGAGTAAAAGCTTTGGTGGAAGTGGACTCGTAAAGCGGCGTGACTGTAGCCGGGAGCCAGTTATACGAATTTCGATTAGACCTCTTGCAAAAGTTACCCAGGTAGTCTCATTGGGCGTGCTGCCTCTCGCCCTGCTCGCGGAAAGTGGGGATTCGGGGCGGCCCGACCCTCACCTTCCCCAAGAGGTCTATTGAACCGGGCAGTGGTGGATTCAAGCGGAATCCGTAGTACCTCAGATACTCTAATTTGTGCAGCTGGCCAAACCCCCGACTCCGCTCTGTGGCGTCCAGATCAGTCCATTCCTATCCTTGCGTCGGTGCCAGGACAGCCGCCTTGGCCCACCTCCCTCTTTGTCGTACCATTTGCAGGTTAAATGAAGCGGGTTTCTGCATGGTCAATTCGAATCGGGTCACTGCTGTTCGTGCTGGTCGCGCTGGGCTGGTGGTGGGTCACGCGCACCCACGCCGGGTCATGGTGGTGGGCCGCTCTGCTGAACATGGCGCCGCCGCAACTGCTCTGGCCCTGGCCGCTGCTCCTGGCGTGGCGGGCCGCCAGAGTCGGAAAGCGGGGCTGGGTCGTGGTCAATTTGCTAGCAGCAGCCCTGTTTACCGTCAGTACCGTGGGCTTCGTGTTGCCCCGCGCCCCTCGCGCTCCGGGCGCAGGCCGACCGCTGACCGTGCTGAGCCTCAATACCAACTACGCCTCGGCCCCAGCTACAAAGGTTGCCGAGCTAGCCCTGCGGGAAGGCGCACAGGTCGTCACCTTGCAAGAAGCCCTCGACCGTCAGCGTTCAGGAAAGGCTTTCGAGACTCAGCTCAGGGCGGCTTTTCCCGGCTGGAACGTCGTGCGAAATGACGAACTGCTGACCCTGGCGCATGTGCCGGTGCTGGGGTGGCAGGTCATCAAATTTCCGCACTCGCCGCACACGCTGCTGTTGACCCGGCTGCGGGTTGAGGGCCAGACGGTCACAGTCGTCAATACTCACCTGACCACTTTTCCCCTGCCGCTTCCACTGCCGCAAAAGGGTGGGCGACCCGTGCGTACGTTGCAGCAGCGTACCGAGCATCAACTACAGGTGCGCTGGGATTTTCAGACGGTTATGGCCGGGCTTTTGCGCCACTCTGCCGATCCGCTGGTGCTGGCAGGCGACCTGAACACGCCAGCACGCGGCGGCGTGGTCCATCCGCTGCGCTTCCTGGGGCTGTCTGACGCTTTTGCCGAAGCAGGAACAGGCTTCGGGTTCACGCACTGGGCTTATCTGGGGCATTCCCGGCTCGACTACATCTGGTTGCGTGGCCTTCAGGCCCAATATGCCGCGCCACTTCCCGACCTGGTCAGTGACCACCGGGCGCTTATCGCGCGTCTGCGGCTGCCCGACCCCGCCTCCGCGCCATAAACCGTAAAAAGGCCCCTGCCCTATTCCGAGGAAAGAAAGGGAGGGGCTGTCCGTGCTGGCCTGTACGTGGTGGGCTGTGCGCCGAGCTTAGCCGCCGTTACGCAGGAACGCGGGGATGTCGTAATCCTTGGGATCGTAGCTGCTGGCGGCGGTGCTAGCACCACGTACCGGACGCACGATGGTGTCCAGGGTGGCGCGGCCCGGCGTGCTGCTGGCCATGCTGCTCAGGCCGCTGCCAAAAGCACCCTCACCGAAACCAGTGGCAATCACGGTCACGCGCACCTCGTCGCCTGCCGCCTCATCAGGAGTAATCCCGAACAGCACATCGGGGTCCTCAACGCCGGTGGCCTGACGAATCTTCTCGACGATCTCGTCGGTATCGGTCATGCTCATGTCGTAGCCGCCGGTCACATTAACCAGAATGCGCCGCGCCCCTTCGATACCGCGTTCGAGCAGCGGGCTGTGAATGGCGCTCATGGCGGCTTCCTCGGCCATCTTGTCGCCGCGCCCGGCCCCGATGCCCATCAGAACGGTGCCCGAATTCGCCAGCAGGTTGCGCACATCGGCAAAATCAAGGTTGATCATGCCTTCGACGTTGATCACGTCGCTGATGCCCTTAACGCCGTAATACAGCACGCGGTCAGCGATCAAAAAGGCCTCGCGGAAGGAAACCTTCTTGTCGACGGCGGTCAGCAGCTTCTCGTTATTGACCACGATCATACCGTCTACCCGCTCCTGGAGCTTCTGGATGTACTCGTCGGCCACCTGTCCACGGCGCGGCCCCTCGAAGCGGAACGGACGCGTCACGATGGCGACCGTCAAAATGCCCATCTCGCGGGCAATCTCGGCGACCACAGGCGAGGAACCCGTTCCGGTACCGCCGCCCATACCCGCTGTGATAAAGAGCATATCGGTGTTGTCGAGGTATTCCTTGATCCGCTCGCGGTCTTCCAGCGCCGCCTGTTCGCCCACTTTGGGGTCGGCTCCTGCGCCTAGGCCACGGGTCAGCCGGTCACCCAGCTGAATCCTCACCTCGGCGTGACTCTTGGCAAGCACCTGCGCGTCGGTGTTGCCTGCGATAAACTCGACTCCTTCAAGTCCCGATTCGATCATGCGGTTTACAGCATTGTTGCCCGCCCCGCCTAAGCCGATTACACGAATTCTGGCCGCTTGCATCATCTCTCCTTAGCCCAGGGCTGCCTTAATCTGGGCGGCCCAAATTTTAGTTCTGGTTAGTGTAGCTTACCTGTGTGGTCAATCCGCGCCCGATCCCTGGTCAGAACAGTTCTTAAACCTAGAACCAGTCTTTGAACATGTTCTTGATGCGCTCCCCGAGGCCCTGAGACTTGGCCTTGTCCTTGGCGTCTTTGGCCGGTTTTGGCGCGGCCTTGGCGGCAGTTTCGGTGACCGACTGAGGCCCGGAGGTAATGACCATCTTGCCGTTCGGGGCAACCTCGACCGGCACCCCCTGGGAGGCAGGGGCAGGCCGCCCGGCGGGTTGCGGCGCAGTGGGCGCAGGCTGCTGGGTCTGGGGCACTTCGACCAGCACGCTGGGGGGCACCTTACCGTCCTGACCGATGCCGTACAGCACCATGCCGACCGCGCAGGCGTACTCGGGGCCACTGACGATATCGCTCAGGCCACTGATGCCGCGTGGTTTACCCAGGCGCACCGGCAGGCGGAAACGGTCACGGGCGAGGTCCACCGCGCCGCGCAACTGGGCCGCGCCGCCGGTCAGCACAACTGACTGAGCGACCAGTTCGACCGGGCCGAGTGCCTGATCGATCTCGTCGCGGATCATGCCGTAGATTTCGTTGATGCGCGGCTTGATGATGCGCGAAAGCTCGAAGGCGCTGATGGCGTGGGTGGTGCCGTTGGCCGTGGTGATCTCTAACGTCAGGTCCTGATCGGCCAGTTCAGGTAGGGCCGCGCCGTAACGCCTCTTGACGTTTTCGGCTTCCTCCACCGGAATCTTGAGAATCTGGGCGAGGTCAGCCGTGACATGTTCGCCGCCGATTGGGATGCTGGCGCTGTGGGCCAGATTGCCCCGCTTGAACACCCCGATGTCGGTAGTGCCGCCGCCCATGTCGATCACGATGGCAGTCTGCTCCTGCTCGCTGAGTTCCAGGGTCGCCAGTCCGGAGGCCAGCGCGTGCAGCACGAAGCCCTCGACCTGAAGGCCCGCTTCCTGCACGCAGCGGCGCAGGTTCAGCAGCGGCCCGGCGGTTCCGGCGACGATATGCACGTCGACTTCGAGGCGCACCCCGTGCATCCCGACGGCGCTCTTGATGCCCTCCTGACCGTCTACCACATACTCCTGCGGCAACGTGTGCAGGATTTCCAGGTTAGGGTCGAGCGGCACGGCGCGGGCGTTTTCAATGGCCCGGTCCACATCGGCCTGGTTGATTTCCTGATTGCGGCGGATGGCCGCCAGGCCGTGGCTGGTAATCGCCTTGGCATGGTTGCCCGCCACGCTGATAAAGACGCTGCTTACCTTGACACCGCTGACACGCTCGGCGGCCTGCACTGACTGCTTGATGGCCTGCGTGGCGCGTTCCAGATTAACCACGCTGCCGCGCTTCATGCCCTCGCTGGGTACAATGCCCTGGCCGATAATGTCGACGCTGCCGCCAGGCAGCACTTCACCGATCACGGTGGTGATCTTGGTGGTGCCGATGTCCAGCCCCACGATAATTCCGCTTTCTCTCATTGCTGGACGCTCACCCCCCAAGGGTAGATGTTGATGGTTTTATTTGGGTACATGCTGATGCTCCCAGCATACTTCACGATTGATTTGAGGTCGCCACTCCAGAGCGTTCCGGTTGCCGTTTTAATAGTCATACCAGAAGGTGTATAGACTACCGATTGAACAGTGTAGCGCGATAATGCCTCGGCGATCAGGGCCGCGTCAGTCAGGCGCTCCGGCCCCCAGCCAGTCACGGTTGGCAGGGCGCTCAGGTCCCCGGCGCCGGGCAGCACGCGGCCATCTTCAGCCACGGCCACGGTCTCGCCGGAAGGCTGCGCCGTTTGCAAGACGGGACGCCGCTCGACCAGTTCGATCTGCACGGTATCCGGAAATTTCCGCAGCACAGTCGCCGACTTGACCCAGGGGCTACTCAGCAGACCACTCGCCTGACGCCCGCCGTAAAAGAGCCAGCCGACTTCCCCGCCTAGCCCGGCCAGTTGCCTGACTTCCGCTGCCGAGAGGTGGTCATTTCCGGTAACGGTCACGTGCTTGACTGGCAGCAAAAACCATAACGTCACGGCCCCGGCCAGCAGGGTCACGAGCGTCCCCAGTGTCCACCAGACCCACGGACGCACGCGCCGCCGGGTCACTTGCCAGGCCAGCGGGTCGGTGCCGCGCCCAGCGCGTTCAGGCCGCTCTGCTGGTGCGGGTTCTTGCGCCTGAAGGTCTGCACCTTGCGGCAGCGTATCTTCTGGCAGTGATTCCGATGAAAGTTCTGCTTGCGTCACAGTCACGGCTGGCACGGCACTCCGCTGTTTCCTGCGCCCTTTGCCGGGGCCTAACATCAGGGACGCTCCGGCCAGAGTTCGTATTCCAGTTCCAGCGGCATACCGACCCTTTGGCGAATCAGGTCGAGCAGGGCGTGAACATCCGCCGCCGCCGCGCCGCCCAGATTGACGATGAAGTTGCCGTGTTCGGGGGCAATACGGGCCTGACCGATCTGGGTGCCCTTGAGTCCGGCCTCGTCGATCAGCCTGCCCGCGCTGACTTTCTGGCCGTCCGGCAGCACCGGATTTTTGAAGGCGCAGCCCGGCGTCTTATTTTTGGGCTGGCCTTTGCGGGCCTGATCGGCGTGCTCCATTTTCGCCAGCACGTCGGCGGGGTCGGCGCGGCGCAGTTTCAGGCGCACCCGTGAGACGACGTGGTTACGCGGAATGCCGCTGTCGCGGTAGCCCCAGGCCAGATCGTCCGGGGTAACCTGCCGCACTCCCCCAGGCGACACGATCTCGATGGTGTGCAGGCCGTCGAACATTTCTCCGAAGCGCGTTCCGGCGTTCATCCACACCGAGCCGCCGACCTGACCAGGGATGCCCACGGTGCCTTCTAGATTGCTCAGGCCCATTTTTTGCAAGGTACGCACCAGACCGGGCAGGGGAACGCCACCGCCGACCCAGCCGGTGACAATCTCCTCGGCAGTGCTTAGCGCCGGGTCGGCTTCCAGGTCGCGCTCGGCCAGTGCTCCACTAAGCCGGATGACCCGCTCGGGCACGCCCTGATCGGCAATAACCAGATTACTGCCGCCGCCCAGCACGCGGTAGGGCTGCTCCATAGCCTCAGCCAACTGCTCCAGGCCCGAGACGAACCAAACCTCAGCCTCGCCGCCGACGCCCAGGGTGGTGTAGCGCGAAAGGGGCTGACGCTCGACTCTGGCCCCGGTGCGGCTGATCGTCATGGCTGAGACCTCCCGTGCGATTCCGTCTGGAGGTGTATCTCTCCAGACGCTTCCCCGACCAGCTCACGCGCCAGCTTCCAGACGTCGCCCGCGCCCATCGTCACGATAATGTCGCGCTCCGAAGCCGTGCCGCGCAGGTACTTCAGCAGCGCCTGACGGTCGGGCTGGTACTGCACCTGGGTGTGCCCGTTCTGGGCCATCCGCCCGGAGATCAGGGTGGCGTGAATGCCCTCGATAGGGGCCTCAGAGGCCGCCACGATGTCCATGATAAGCACCTCGTCGGCCTGCATAAGGGCGTCGGCCAGTTTGCGCCAGCTTTGCTGGGTGCGCAGGTAACGGTGCGGCTGAAACACGATCCGCACGCGCCGCCCGGTCTGGTGCGCGGCCTGCACAGCGGCGGCGGCCTTGGTCGCGTTATGCGCGTAATCGTCGATCACCAGTGCGCCGCCCAGCAAACCGATCTTCTGCCAGCGTCTGCCGGGGCCGTGGAACTTGGCCAGGGCTTTTGCGGCGGGTTCAAATACGCCGCCGTACAGGTGATTAACCGCCAGCGCCGCCAGCGCGTTCAGCACGTTATGAAGGCCCGGCAGACTGACCCGCGCCTCGCCCAGGACCTCGCCCCGGTACAGCACGGTGAAATCGGTACCGTCCTCGTCGGGACGCAGGTTGACGGCGCGGTAGTCGGCGTGCTCGGCCTGCCCGTAGCGCAGGTGTTCACGCGCCTGGGCGCACAGCTCGTCTAGCCCCGGCCAGTCGGCGCACGACAGTACCCGGCCCGAGTGCCCCACGAAACGGGCAAACCCGGCGTGCTGATCCTCGACAGTTTCCCAGTAGGTGGCTTGATTGCCGCCCACATGATCATCTTCGGCGTTGGTGAACACCGCCGTTTCACAGCCGAGATCGGCAAAGGCACGGTCGGATTCGTCGACCTCGGCCACGAAAGGCCCAGTGCCGACCCTGGCGTTGCCCCCAAATTCCGGCACGAGGCCGCCCACGAACGCCGATGGGTCGAGCCCGGCCCCGGCCAGCGCCACCGCGATCATGCTGGTGGTGGTGGTCTTGCCGTGCGTGCCGATCACGCCGACGCTGGGGCCAGCGGTGAGCAGCGCCTCCAAAAGCGCCATACGCGGGCGCACCTCGATCCCGGCCTGCCGCGCGGCCACCAGTTCAGGGTGGGTCTTGGGAACAGCTTCGGAAGCCACCAGCACGTCTACTTTGCCAAACGGCGCTTCCAGAATGTGCGCGGCAGCGTGGCCCGGCGATACGGGAATGCCCTCGGCTTCCAGTTGCCGCGTCAGTTCGCTGACCGCCTCGTCGCAGCCGCTGACCTGATGGCCGCGTGCCTTCAGCAAGCGGGCAAAGGCGCTCATGCCGATGCCGCCGATGCCGAGCAGGTGGTAGTGCAGGTGCTGGCCGGTCTGCTGAAGGCCGGGCAAGGTGTTGGCTGGCGAGGAAGCGTTGGCTAGAGAGGAAGTGGCGGCTGGGGAAGAGATGGTGCCTTGAGTGAACGGGGCGGATTGGGAAGGCTGTCTGGCGGGGCCAGCAGCGGGAGTCGCAGTAGGAATCACAGTTGAGGAGTCAGTCATGGCAAAAGGGGGGGGTCAGCGCAGATGTTGTTCGATCAGGTCGGCGAAGCGGGCCGCCGCTCCGGGCTGGGCACGGGCCAGGGCGGCTTCCCGCATAGTGCGGCGCGTACCCGGTACAGCACACTCTAACACCGCCTGACCCAGCGACTCGGGCGCGTCTTTTTGCTCGACGACCCGGCCCGCTCCAGCCTGTTCAACGGCCAGCGCGTTGTGATACTGGTGGTTTTCCGCCGATTCGGGCAGCGGCACCATCACTAGGGGCACACCGTGAAAGGCCGCTTCGGCCAAGGTACTGGTGCCTGCCCGCGTAATCGCCAGATCGGCCACGGACCACGCCGCCACCGCGTCCACGTAGGCCACTGGGCGATACCAGCTTAGGTCAGCGACCTGGGGGCGCACGTCGCCCAGCCAGCGCGTGCCAGTCGAGTGAATCACCTGCACCGCACTCCAATCGGCGGGAGGCTGGGGCGTGGGCACCGTTCTGAGGGTAGGCCTGGACACTGGCCCAGATGCCAGCGAGCCAGACACCAATGGGCCAGACGCCAGCGATCCAGACCCCAGTGAAGTGAAATCCAGATCGATCTCTGGCAGGCTGGTCGCACTGGCGGCTGGCGGCGTTTCGGCGGTGAAGTTCAGGAGCTTTACCTCTTCAGAGCCGCTATCCCCGTTCCCCATGTTCCACAACCCCTCACTGCCGAACAGGTTGTGGAGCGTGCCCGGCAGGGTGGTGTTGAGAAACAGCGACCCCTGTGAGCCGCCCATGATCAGAATGGTCAGCGGGCCGTCTTGGAGGCCGAGCTGGGCCAGGGCGACGGCGCGGTCCATTTTCTGTTCGCGCACCGGCATGCCGACCAGAGTGCCCTTGCCTGCCGGAAGACCCCTAACGTGTTCGTAGGCGGTGCCCACGGCTCTGCTGCGGCCCACGGCGATCTTCTGGGTCAGGCCCAGCAGCGCGTTTTGCTCGTGCAGCACGGTGGGAAGCCCCAGGCTCTGGGCGGCCAGCACCCCCGGCAGACTGGCAAAACCGCCGTACCCGACAACCACGGCGGGCCTGAGCCGTTGCAACGTGGCCCTCGCCTGCGACACGCCCTGCGCGGCCCGCACGATTTCGCGGGGGTCAGCCCGGCCCTGCCCACTGCGGGCCAGTTTTCCGGCAGCGACCCCGAAAAAGGGCAGATCCTGCTCGGCGCTCACCCGTTCTTCCATGCCGCCCGCCTGACCGAGCATGAGCACCTGATGCCCGCGCGAAAGCAGTTCTTTTGCTGTGGCGACTGCCGGGTAAATATGCCCGCCCGTGCCGCCGGTTGCCATAACCACAAGACTCATCGCGGGTCAGTGTAGACCCTGAAGGTGAGGGAGATCCCTATACAAGTGGCTGTAGTCCAGATGGCCCCGGTTCAGGGCGGCTGCGGCTTATGGCACACAGTAAGAGGGTGGATTTCTGGCCGAATTCTGCCGTGCCCACTACGCAGCCAAGCGCGTTCTTGCCAGCCGAGCGCGTTCTTGAAGGCTCCGGGGATGGCGTGCGCCTACTCCGGACAGGCGATGACCACAGCGTCGGCGGGCCGCATTACCCGATGACCCGGCCCAGCCGCCGCAGCACTTCCTGAATATTTTCCATGCTGGTCGCGTAACTTAGGCGCACCTGCCCCGGCGCGGCAAAATCGGTGCCGGGCACCACCGCCACTTTCGCCTCATCCAGAATGATGCGGGCAGCTTCCAGTTCGTTTTCGTGAATGCGCTGCGTGTTCGCCATCACGTAAAAGGCCCCGTGCGGTGTAGGCGTGGGCAGACCAAGATCATTCAGGCCACGCACGATCACGTCACGGCGCTGGCGGTAGGCACTGCGGGCCATGTCGACAAACTGGTTCGTTGCCCCGTGCTGCACCAGGGCGGCCAGCGCCGCGTACTGGCTGACGCTGCTGGCGTTGCTGGTGCTTTGCGATTGCAGCGCGTTCATAGCGGCGATCACGTGCCTGGGGCCGCCCGCGTAGCCGATGCGCCAGCCAGTCATGGCATAAGCCTTACTCGCCCCGTTGATGGTTAGGGTGTGCTCGGGCGCAAACTGACCAATGCTGACCTGCTCGGCGTCGTAGACCAGATGCTCGTAGATTTCGTCGGTCACGATCATCAGGCCATGTTGCTGGGCCAGCTCTGCCACGCCGCGCAGAATGTCGGGCGTGAACACCGCGCCAGTCGGGTTGCCGGGGCTGTTCAGCACGATCATGCGGGTACGCGGCGTGATTTTGCTTGCCAGCAGCTCCACGTCCAGCATAAAGCCGCTCTGCGGGGTGGTCGGCACCTCGACGGGCACAGCCCCGGTCAGGCCGACCATCTCGGGGTAGCTGACCCAGTAGGGCGCGGGAATCAGCACCTCGTCGCCAGGATTAAGCAGAGCGAAAAAGGCGTTGAAGATGGCCTGTTTGCCGCCGCTGGTCACAGTTACGGCGTCAGGGGCATAGTCCAGGCCATTTTCGCGGCTGAACTTGGCGCTGATCGCCTCACGCAGTTCGGGAATGCCGTTGACAGCGGTGTATTTGGTTTTCCCCGACTCGATGGCCTCGACCGCCGCCTGCTTAATGTGCGGCGGCGTGTCGAAGTCCGGCTCGCCCACGCTCATCGAGATCACGTCCACGCCCTGCCGCCTGAGTTCCAGGGCGCGGCTGGTCACGGCGACAGTCGCTGACGGCTTGAGGCTCCTCGATTTCTGGGACAGTTCAAATGGGCTGGTCATGTCCTCAGCCTAGCCCTGTTCCGGCAATGGGCAGAATAGAAGTGTAGAGAACGTCGGCTTGTGGGTTGGCCACTTTACAGGCAGCACCTAGAGCATTTTGCAAAAAGATGGTGCTCTTTTGACCATCTTTTTGCCGAGTGAAACGAGTGAAAAAGAAAGAGCAGGACGTAGAATGAAGGGGGCGGCGGTGTTTTTCCGACGTGCCCATCATTCGGAGAACTGCTCTAATTACAGGCCGCACCTTTGCGGCCAGCATCTGAACCCGCCAGAACACGGCTTCCGCTTCCTCCCTGTTGTACAAGAGGTGAGCAGGAAAGGTAGCCACGCTTATCTTGTCATCCACTAGCTCCGTCACCAATCAGCAGGGCAAGCCGCGTTCAGACGCTCAGGCACTTGGCGCAGCGGTACAGATCAAGGCTCACGTCTTTGCGCTTTTCCCAGGTTTCGTGCAGCGGAGTGTAGGTCAGGCCCTGGCCCGTGCGCCCGACCATGACGCCCTTGCGCCCGTCCATCAAGGCGTGCACGGCGGCTTCACCGAGGCGGCTGGCGAGAATGCGGTCACTAGATACGGGCGAACCGCCGCGCTGAATGTGCCCCAGGATACTGACGCGAGTTTCCATACCCGTGCCTGCCTGAATCGCGTCACCGACGGCCTGTGCGCCGCCCTTGTACCCCTCGGCAACGATAACGATGCTGGCAAGTTTGCCCTTTGCCCTGCTTTCTTTAACGATCTGCACGACGCCGTCGACCGGTTTGTCGTCCTCGGGAATAAAGACTTCCTCGGCTCCCCCGGCCACGGCCACGTCGAGCGCAATATGCCCGGCGTGGCGTCCCATAACCTCGATCACGAAGATGCGCTCATGGCTGGCCCCGGTGTCACGCAGTTTATCGACGGCGTCGAGCGCGGTTTCGACCGCCGTGAAGTAGCCGATGGTATGGTCGGTGCCGTATAGGTCGTTGTCGATGGTGCCCGGCACGCCGACGACCGGAATACCATGTTCTTCCTGAAGAAAGTGCGCCCCATGAAAGCTGCCGTCCCCGCCGATAACCACCAGACCGTCGACCTGCCAGTCGCGCAGCACCTGCGCCCCTTTCGCCCGGCCCTCGGCAGAGCGCCAGGTGCGGCTGCGGGCAGTGAGCAAGATGGTGCCGCCGCGCTGAATGGTATTGGCAACGTCACGCGGCCCGAGCACCGCGAGTTCTCCACGGTGCAGCCCCGAAAAACCCCGGCGCACCCCCACGACTTCGATGCCCTGCTGCACTCCGGTACGGACAACAGCGCGGATGGCGGCGTTCATGCCGGGCGCGTCTCCCCCACTGGTCAAAACGGCGATTCGCTTGATTCCGGCTGGATTAGGATGGCTGGTATTCAATTCAATCATGAAAAAGACCTCGGGGAACTTGGGGCAACAGGCCGCGCCGCTAGGTGGCTAGGTGAGGCTAGGTGAATAGACGCGCCAGTAAGCACAAGGAGTAGCAAGGGCAGGTCAGGGCGCGGTCACCTGAAGGGCCAGCGCATAAGCGTCATTCTTACGCAAACCCTGGGCCACGAGGTGATCACGTATATCCCTGACCGCCAGTCCCCCGGCAGCCAGCGCCGCAGCCACCGCCGCGTAGTCGGGTACGTCGGCCTCCAGCTCCTCGGGTGGGCGCCCGGCAACCACGATGACAATTTCGCCCTTGACCGGCCCGGCAAAGTGCGCTGCCAGTGCCTCAAGGGTGCCCCGCCTGTTTTCCTCGAACTTTTTCGACAGTTCACGGGTAACGCTAGCCCCGCGCCCCGGCCCGCACACGGCGGCCAGATCGTTCAGGGTGTCCCCCAGACGGTGAGGGCTTTCGTACAGCACGCTGGTTTCCGCGCGGGCCGCCACCGCCGCCAGCCGCTCCTTGCGCTCGCGGCCCGAGCGGGGCAAAAAGCCCTCGAAGGTGAAGCGCCCCGTCGGCAATCCCGACAGCACCAGCGCGGGCACAAAGGCCGTCGCGCCGGGCAACACCTCGACGGCAATGTCTTGGGCAATGGCCGCCTGCACCAGTTCGGCCCCCGGATCGCTGATGCCGGGCGTACCCGCGTCGGACACGTAGGCCAGCCGGGGATACTTCTCGAGCACCTGCGCGGCGCGGTGCATGGTATGGGCATCGAGCCGCACCAGCGGGCGACTGATCTCCAGATGAGAGAGCAGCGCCCCGGTACGGCGGGTGTCCTCGCAGGCTACCGCGTCGGCATTTCGCAGCACCTCGATGGCCCGCAGGGTCAGGTCGCCCAGGTTACCCACCGGCGTAGGCACCAGCCAGACGTGCGGGTCGGCCAACGGAACACCTGGGTCAGTCATGCTGCGGGGGCAACTGCGCTTCAAGCACCAGACCAGGATTGGGCTTGACCCTGACCTTGACCTTGCGCGAGGAATCCTTGATGGCGTTGGTAATTCTGGCCCGCAGCAGTTCGGTTTCACCCACCGTGACTGTAACCACCGTGCCCTCGGGCAGCCGCGCCCCGATGACCATTACAACACCGTTTTCGACAATGCCCTTATAAGCCCTCATGGCTCTCTCCTGAACTGTGCCGCGCTTGGTCGGGTCATGCTGGTTCCATTTTGACCGTTTTTGGGCAGGTTGTCATGACACGGGCGACGTTTGCCGCGCACTCGGGCAGGCAGAACTTCAGGCTTCACGGTGCTCGGCCCGCCTCCTGCGGCGCTCAGCAGACCCCAGCGCTTCACGCAGCGCCACGATTTCAGACTCTCTAGCCCCGCCCAGACGTGAGTAACGGTCGATCACCTCGGCGGCTTCGCGGCGGCGATCAAGGCGCAGGAGCAGTTTGCCCAGATGCTCGCCACGCACAAAATACGCCCGGGGATTTTCGGGGTCGGCGGCGATCTGCGCCCTAGCCTGGGCCAAGCGCTCAAGCAAAACCGAGTGCCGCCCCACCTGCCAGCGTACCAGATAGGCCGCCAGCGAGAAGATGACCAGTGCCACCAGCAGCGTCGTGACAAAGCCTTCAGGCATACCGAGCTGCGCCGCCAGCCGCACCGAAATCGGAAAGCAGAAAGCCAGCACGACCATGATGGTCAGGGTCGCCGCGTAATTCACTGCTGGCCCTCAACTGATCTGCACATGGGTCGCAGTTTAGAGCATCGGGCCGGGCCACACAGGTATGGGCCACGGGCGGGCACGTCAGCCAGAGCGCCCGCACCGCTAGCATTGGACTATGCGCCTGCACCTGTTGACTGTCGGAGAACCCAAGCTGGCCTACGCCCGCAGCGGCTGGGACGAATACGAAAAAAGGCTGCGGCGTTACCACAAGGTGCAGGTAAGCCGGGTAGCGGGCAAAACGCAGGCCGCCGAGAGCGAGGCCATTGCCAAAGCCGCCGGGCGCACCCCCCTGATTTTGCTTGATCCGCGCGGCCAGCAGTTTTCTAGCGAGGGCCTGAGCGCGTATGTGGACGCCCAGGCGCTCGCTGGAACTGGTGAATTGGCCTTTGCTATCGGCGGCCCGGACGGACATACCGACAGGCTGAGGGATCAGGCCCAGCTGCTCTGGAGCCTGGGTCAGCTGACCCTGCCCCACGACCTCGCCATGCTGGTCATGATCGAGGCACTGTACCGGGCCGCGACGATCAGCGCGGGAGAACCGTATCACCGGGGGTAACCGGGTCTCCGGGAAGCATCAATAACTTGCCCGGCACCCGCCTGGAACAGATTTTAAGCGGCCACTACGGTCTTATACGAACTACCGATGGAACCGGGCCGTTCTGGATTCAAGCCGGGCGGATGCGAGAAAAGATACGGGTTCCGGGCGTGGAGTGGGCAGCCCGGCGTCCTTGCGGGTGGTCAACGAAACAAAACGACACTCCGCATTAAACCCCCGCCACCTCGAACTTCAGGCCCAGTTCCTTAACGTCCTCATTGGGGTCTTTGCCCGCAACCAGGGCGTAAGCGGCACGCTCGGGCGTCAGGTAGGTGTCCATCACGCGCTTCAGGTCGGCCAGCGTTACTTTTAGCAGGCGGGCCTTGTACGCCTCTTGCACTTCGGGAGTCCATCCGGCCTGATCGCCGTAAAAGCGCATCCGGCCCACCGTGTCGGGGCTGGTCAGGGGATCAAGGCCCTTGCTGGCTCCCAAAATCGCCTCGGTCACATCGCGCTCGCCCAGGTCGGTACCGAGAAACTGACGGGCGTCACGGTAGACCTGATAGGTGCGGGCTACGTTGGGGTCACGGTAACTGGTCATGCTGAAATTGCCCGCGCAGGGGTCAAAGCCCGCGTTGCCGCCGTAGGCCCCGCCCTTTTCACGAATTTCCTTGAGCAGGTACTTGCTGCTCAGCAGGCGCGAAAGCACCAGCAGCGCGGGGCTGTCCGGGTGGGTGTAGGGCACGGTGGGAAATACCACCGCATTGAAGGCCACCGGCGAGTCGGTGGTGCGGGCCTGGGGCGTGTGCGCGGGCCGGGTGACGGCTGGCTGCCCCACCGCCGCGTCGCCGTGAAACTCGTTTACGATTGGCCCCAGGTCGCCCTGAAGGTCTTCAGGCAGGGCCGTCAGGCACAGCAGCGGCACCCCGGCCAGCAGCAGGTCGGTAATGCGGCTGAATTTGCCGAGCAGCGCGTCGAGTCGCTGTTCGAGGTCGCCTGTGTGCTGTTCTCCGGCCCCCTCGACGATCCCCTTGAGGGTGGCCAGGGCACTCAGGCCGCCGAAGCGTTCTTTCAGCGCCGCAGACGTACTGACCTGAGCTGCCGCCAGCAGACTGGCGTAGGCGTTGCCGCTGCCTACCACGCTGGCCTTGAGGCTGGCAAGGCGCTGTTCGAGCAACTGCCGCAGACGCTCGCGGTCAAACTCGGGTCTGGCGATCACGTCTCTCAGCAGACTGACCAACTCGGGCGCGTTGCGGGCCAGCGCCTTGCCCCTGAAGGTCATTGTCAGGCGCGTTTTACCCAGGTCGTCCGGGGTGTTGCCAACGCCCATGCTGGCGCTGATGCCCCCCGTGCTGGCCTCCAGGCGCTGCGCCAGAGCAATGTAATCGAGTCCGGCGGCTCCGCTGCGGGTCACCGCGAAGGCGTACAGCGCCAGCACGTCCAGCAGATCGGCGGGCACGTCGGGCAGGAGAATCTGAGTATCCAGGTAGGTCAGGCCCCCGGTGGGCTGGGGCACGCGGGCCACGGTCGCGCGCCCGGCCTGCTCGGTCTGGTATTCGGGGCGGGCGACCTGAGCGGGCACGTCGCTTAGGGCCAGAGTGGGCAGCACGTCGGGGCCAGTTTCCGCGCCCTGCAAATCCTTGAGCTGCATACTTTCCCGCACGATGCGGGCGCGGTCCTCGTCGGTTAACTCCCTGCTAAGGCGTTCGACCAGTTCGCGTTCGGCCTGCTCGGTGCGGGCAGACAGTTCAGGGTCGGGCGCGACCACCAGCGTGACCCGGTGCAGGTTGTCCAGCAGGTCACGCCGGATCAGCGGCTCGAAGACTGGCCCGGCCTGAAGGTCGGCGCGGAGCCTGTGCAGTTCGGCGTCCAGGCGCAGGCCAGTGACCGGGTCGCCGCCGTACAGCCACGGCCCCAGCAGCCGGAACATCACCTGTAGGCCGTAGGGATAGCCTGCATTGCTGACTTCCTTTTGCTGAATCTCGAACTGGTGCAGGCTGGCCTCGATCAGCGCCGGGTCAAGGCCGGTGTCGGCAATGTGCCGGAGGGTCGAAAGCACCAGCTCCTGCACCTCGTCGGCTTTTCCAGTGCTTAGCCCCTTGAGGCCCGCTGCGAAAGCCCCCTCGCGGAAGCTGTCGCGGTAGCCTGACAAGTCGGCCAGCGCCGAACCGATCCCCGATTCGATCAGTGGGCGGGTCAGCGGCGCGGCGGGGTTGCCCAGCAGCACGTCACTTAGCACGCTCCAGCGCAGGTTTAGGTCGGGGTCGCTGGTGTGGCCCAGCTTCCAGGCCAGCAGCACCTGCCCGCCGCGCTCGGTATCGGAACTGGGATAGGTAACGTCCATGCGGCGCGGCTCAGTAAACCTAGGCTGATCCGGAATACTGACGTCCAGCTGCTGCGGCTGAAACCTGGACATGACGTGGCTCTCGATCTCGTCCAGTACGCGCCCCAGTTCCTGATTGCCGTAGCTGAAGAAAAAGCCGTTGCTGGGGTGGTAATGCGCCGCGTGGAAGGCCCGCAGTCCCTCGTAAGTCAGTTCAGGAATGTTCTCGGGAGCGCCGCCGCTGTTCTGCGCGTAGGTCAGGTCAGGAAAAAGCGCCTTGCCGAACGCCTGCCACATGACGCTGCCCGCCGAGGCCATCGCGCCTTTCATCTCGTTATAAACCACGCCCTGCAATTTCAGTGGGCTGGACGGGTCGTCGATCTGCTCGAACTCGAAGCGGTGGCCGTCTTGCCGGAAGCTCTCGTAGCGCAGCAGCGGGAAAAAGGTGGCGTCGAGATACACCGAGAGCAGGTTGAAGTAATCCTGCACGTTGCGGGTCGAAAAGGGATAGGTTGTCCAGTCGTTGCTGGTCATGGCGTTCATGAAGGTGCTGAGCGAACGCGGAATCATGCTGAAAAAGGGGTCGGACACGGGGTATTGCTGGCTGCCCATCAGCACAATATGTTCCAGAATGTGCGCCACCCCGGTGCTGTCCCTGGGCACGGTGGGAAAGGTCACGCCGAAGGCCAGATTGTCGTCGTCGCGGGCCACGTGCGCGTGCCTGGCCCCATTTTCGTGGCGCAGGAGCACCAGCTGACCCGACATTTCGGGCAGGGTTTCGACCCGCTCGGTGGTGTAGCGGCCTATTTTTTCGCCGACCTGGGGAAGCTTGAACTTGGTCTGAACAGTCATAACGACCAGAATAGCGCCGCGCCGCGCAAAAATACCGTCCAAAACCCCAAAGGAGGCGGGCCGGTGTTCCGGCGTCTGGGCCTATACGGACTCCGCTCAATTCCGCCTTATTCCACTCGGGCTAGAGGCGCAGCCTGACGAGCAGGAGCCAGACGGGGTGCGGTGAGATTGGCCACCCCGTGCCCTGGGCGGGATGTTAACGGAACAGACTGCACTGCCGTCTGCGTTACCCGCGCCGCACCTGCCGCACCTTTTCGCGCAGTTCACGCAGGGTGGCTGATGCCGTGGTACCCGGTGATGCGGCGCCCGCTCCCTGGGACGAGTAGCGCAGTTCGTTGAACAGCCTGGCGATCTCCTGCAAGGTGTCCGTCTGGGCGGGGTAAGCCTCACCGGCGCGGCGCGTAAAGGCGGTTACGGTCTCGCCCGGTTCGCGCGGCAGGCCCAGGCGTTCGCCCAGGTCGTGCAGCGCGGCCAGCGCGGGGTCACGGGGCCGGGCGGCGCGGCGCACCAGCAGCAGCGCGGGCCACAGCAGCAGCGCCACCAACGCGAACAGCGCCAGCATGTAGGGCGCGGAGCCAACGCCGCTGATACCCAGGCGCGAAAGCAGACTGCGCTGCTGATCTCCGTTGTAACTGACCACCCAGTTGTTCCAGCTGTTCTGAAAGGAATCGATTCGCAGCCGTACCTGATCAAGCGAAGTCTGTGGCCGGGGGGTGGCCGCGTGTGGGGCACTGAGCGCCGTGCTCAGGTTGGTCTTGATGCGGGCGGGGGCCACCACCGCCGTCGGGTCCACGCGCACCCAGCCCTGGCCCTGCAACCACACCTCGTTCCAGGCGTGGGCGTCCTGCTGGCGCACGATCAGGTAGTTGCCGTCGGGGTTCAGTTCGCCGCCCTGATAGCCGCCGACGATGCGGGTAGGCACGCCCGCCGCCCGCATCAGAAAGCCAAAGGCGCTGGAATAATGCTCGCAGAAGCCTCTTTTAGACTCGAACAGGAAATGGTCTACGCGGTCTTGTTCCGCCAGGCCCGGCGGGTCGAGGGTATAGGTAAAGCCGTGACTGGCAACGTAGTCCAGTCCGGCCTGCACCCGCTTTTCGGGAGGCAGGTTGCTCCAGCTCTGGCCCAGTGCCAGCGCCCGTGGACTCTGGCCCGCAGGCAGGTAGAGGTCAAAGTTCAGGCGCTCGACACTCTCGCGGCGCCCAAGCTGCGCCGCCTGACTCTGAAACTCGTAGCGGGTCCGCAAACTGGCAGGCTTGAAGGTCAGCGCCTGAAATCCAGTGGTCAAGATAGAGTTGGCGGGCAATTTGGTCGGAGTATCCAGCGCCAGCAGCCACGGCTTGTTGGTCGGCTCCAGTGTCAGGGCGTAGCTGTAGGTCGCCGCGCCCGGCACAAAGTCCACACTGGGGGAGGCAAAGCGCGTCCGGAGTTGGGTCCACTTGACGCCGTTGTAGTTTTCATAGACGGGGCCGCGCCAGTAGCGCTGTTCCGGCGGCGGAATCGGCCCGCCCGCAAAGTCGGCGCGGAACGCCACGGCGTTGTTCTGGGCCAGATGGCTAAATTCCCCGGCGCTGATCTCGTCGGCCAGCCCGGTCTGGTTGCCACTTTGCAGCTTCAGTTGCCACAGGGGGCCGTCTGGACGCGGAAAAAAGGCGAACAGCAGCAGCGCCAGCGGAGCAGCGAGCCCCAGCATCCGCCCGGCAGCCCGCAGACCAGCGCGGCCCAGCAGCGGCTGCGCGGCAGGCTCGGGGCTGACCCAGCGAGTCAGCGCCCCCAGCAGCAAGACGGCGGCAAAAATGCTGTGCAGCGCCACCAGCGGCCCCTGGCTGTGAAAATAATGGGTGCTGGTCAGGAAAAGCCCCAGCAGCGAGAGCAGTTTGGCGTCGCGCACGTTGCGCGTTTCGGCAGCCTTGAGAGCCAGCAGCACAGCCAGAATCGCGGTTCCGGCGTCCTGGCCGAGCAGCGTGCCGTACTGCGCGTTCAGGCCCAGGCCACCCGCCAGCGCCAGCGGCGCCAGCACCAGTGGGGGCAGGGGACGCAGCTGCCGCGCTGGGCTGGCTTCCAGGGCGCGGTACATCAGTAGACCGCCGATCAGCGCACTGGCCCAGACCGGATACCGCAGAACCCCGGGCACTATGGCAAACCCGAGGGCCAGCAGCGAGAACTGGAGTGGAGCGGAGGCCAGTACACGCGCCGGGGACTTCTGCGCTTTTGGCGTTTCGGGTGGTAGAGGCAGCGGCGCAAAGGTTGCCAGAGCGCTCAGGGCCGCGCGGGCCTGAGCGTCGCCCTGTCCAGGGGCCAGCACTGTGCCGGGCAGCGAAAACGAAAAGGTTAACCCCAGCGCCCGCGCCTGTGCGACCCAGGCCGCCATGCGGGAAAGCCGGGCCTCTACACTTTGGCCGCCGCCGGGGCCAGCAGTCGCCGCCCAGTCGAGGGCCAGCGCCGTCCCCGCCGGGGCATCGAACTCGCGGGTCATCAGGGTGCCGGTGCGGGCCGCATGTTTCCAGGAAATCAGGCGTGGGGCGTCTCCGGCCAGGTAGGGCCGCACGCCCGCGAATTCGTCGTTGCCGGACACGCGGTACACCGAGTTGCCCGTGCCCGCCGCCCGCACATTCGGCGGCGGCGGCGCGTCCGTTTCGGGGGCCGGATAGACCAGAACCTCGGGAGCATCCCCGGCAGGCAGGGCAGCCCGCCAGAACCCGAAGGAATCGAGTGCTACCAGCTGCACCCCCGTTAGTCGCAGCGGGCCACGGCTCAGGTCGGTAACGGGAAGCGGCACCGTTACGGTCTGCCCGCTCCCGACCCGCGCCCTGATCTTCCCGTAGCTGGCGGCACGGGTGCCGGTTGCATTCTGCACAGCCTGAAGCGACAAAAGCACGTTACTGCCCGCCCCTTCCTGGGTGATCTGCGCCTTGAACACCGCCGTCTGCCCAGCCACCACCTGCGGCGGGGGCAGCAAGCTGAGGCGCAGTGTCCGGGCAGCCCGTATCGCCTGCGCCGAGGTCACAATCCACACGCCGCCCAGCAAAAAGGTGAGGCCGTAGCCCAGGCTCAGGCCGTAATTGATGCAGCCGACCAGCGTCAGCATGGTCAGGCCCAGAAAGCCCGTTCCCAGTCTGGTCGGGCGCAGCGTGGGCGAGCGCCGACCAGCCGGACGGCGGGACAGCTTGGCCAGATCAGCAGAAATGGCCTGGCTCACGGAATGGGGGTGTCTCGCAACAGGCGCGTGATGGCGGCGTGCACGTCGCCGCCCGGCTCCCGCAGCGGCAGGCGGTGCCCGGCCAGCGACGGAAACACGGCCTGCACATCTTCCGGGGTCACCATCGGGCGGCCCGCCAGAAAAGCCCAGGCGCGGCTCGCCGCCAGCAGCGCCAGCAGGGCGCGGGGGCTGAGGCCCACCTGGAACGCGGGGTGTTCACGGGTCGCGCGGGCCAGCAACTGCACGTAATCGAGCAGCGCCGGGGCGACATACACCTGATCGACCTCCTGCTGGGCCAGCAGCAGCGTGCGGGCGTCCAGCACCCCCGGCAGGTCACGCACCATACTGCCCCGCCCGCCGGTTTCCAGCAGCGTGCGCTCG
>NZ_JAGLBG010000149.1 GCF_018260405.1 Deinococcus sp. | reverse complement strand
ATCCATTTGGACTGGCTTAGTTGACGTTTTTCGTGGCGTCTTACCCAAACTCGACTTCTCGTGCTGAGCAGTTACAACATTTCATTCCTCCAGTTGAATTTAAAGAGAACTCTTTAAAACAAGACAAGGAAAAGCAATGATGATTGCTCGGTGAATGACTTTTCCTTACAGCTGAATTATAGCTTTGCGGTCACAATAAATCAAGGATAACTCCTCAGCGCGTGAATTCTGGAATTAGAAGCGGATTTTGAAATGTAGCAAACTGCCCCAGCTATATGTCTAAGCCCTGCTTTCGTTAAGTTGCTATGAAGCTACGAATACGGCAGAACACGGCTCCACCAGCCTCTGACTGAAAGCCGCCAGAGACTTTGCGCTTCACACATAGCATTCATAGGTGTAACTGCTCAGCGCGAGAAGGTGGATTCAAATTGCTAGACATTGCGCTCTGAAGCGGCGGCTGGAGCGCAGCGAAGAAGCCAGTCGCAAGCACGAACAGGTAGCGGCGCTTCAAACTGACCGAAACGGCCCAGTAGTCTGGACTGCTGCGCCAAAGCTTTAACCCGCATCCAGCGGATGTCCCCAGCTACACTAAGCAGCGTGGACCGTCGCCCCTTCATCCTCTCCGGCCTGATTCTGGGGCTGGTCACCTTTGGGGCGCTGGGCTACCGAATAACTGAAGGCTGGAGCTGGCTGGACTGCGTGTACATGAGCATTATGGTGCTGACCACCGTGGGCTTCGGCGAGGTTCAGCCGCTGAACGTGCACGGTAAAATCTTCAGCATCGTCTTGATGACTTTCGGCATTGGGCTGATGCTGTATCTGCTGACGCTGCTGGCCGAAACGGTGATTCGCAGCGTCACCGACCCCAGTATCAACAAGAGGCGCAGGGAAAGGAGAATCATGAATCTACGGGGCCACACGATTGTCTGCGGGTACGGGCAGGTCGGCGAGGCAGTGACCACCGCCCTGGTCAGCGCTAAGCGTGAGGTCGTGGTGATTGACCACCGCACCGAACACATTGAATGGGCCGAGACGCACGGCGTTCACACGCTGGTCGGCGACGCTACCGACGAGGAAGTGCTGCGCCGCGCCGGGCTAGACCGGGCTGCCTCGCTGGTCACGGTTATCAACTCCGACCCCAGCAACCTATACGTGGTGCTCTCGGCCAAAGGCATTAAGCCGCAGTTGCAGGTGATTGCGCGGGCCAGCGACGAAAGCGCCGCCCGCAAGATGCGCCGCGCCGGGGCCGACGAGGTGGTCAACCCCTACCAGCTCTCGGGCAACCGGATCGCGGCCATGATGCTGGCCCCGCAGTTTTCACGCCTGCTCAGCGGGGGGGCCACCAGCGACCATTTCACGGTGCGCGAGATTGGCGTCGGTCAGCTTCTGATTGGCCGCAGCATCGAGCAGCTTGGCCGCGATACCGGTGCCCTGGTGATTGGTATATGGCGCGATGGGCAGGTCGTGCGGGCGCGTGCCGGAGAGATTTTGCAGGCTGGCGATACCGTGCTGGTTGCCGGAGCTGCCCACGAGGTCGAGGCGGTCGAGGGTCAGCAGCCCTGATGGGGCTGGCCCTTTCGTGTGAAACGACCCTCTCACGCGAACCCGTAGTTTGGCCGTCGAGTTAAGCCGTATCAGGCCGAGAATCCGCGTGAAAAGCGCCGCTCCAACCCGCTTTGCACCACTTCCAGCAGGCTGCTGATGACCCAGTAGATCAGCGCGGCCATCAGATAGGGGCCAAACGGCTCGAAGGTGCGGGCGATGACCAGCTGGGAGCTGCGGAGCAGTTCGACCACCGTGATGACCGATACCAACGAGGTGTCCTTGACCAGGCCGATCAGCGTGTTGCTCATGCTGGGCAGGGCCACCCGCGCCGCCTGCGGCAAGATGACCAGCCGCATGGTCTGCGAGGAGGTCAACCCCAGGCTGGTGGCGGCCTCGCGCTGGCCCTTGCCGATGCTCAGGATGGCGGCCCGCATCGTTTCCGAGAGGTAGGCGGCGGCGTTCAGCGTCAGCGCGATGACGCCGCCTGCCAGCGGATTGAGGGTGATGCCGAAGCTAGGCAGGCCGTAATAGATGACAAAAATCTGAACCAGCAGTGGTGTTCCCCGGATAAACGAGACGAACACGCTGCTGATCCAGCGCAGAACACGCAAGCGCGAGAGACGTGCCAGCGCCACCACAAACCCCAGCGGCAACCCGAGCAGCATGGCCCCCAGTGCAAAGCCCAGAGTGGTCGGGGTGGCACTGAGTAACGTCGGCAGAGAAGCCCAGGCACTTTGCAAGACGGTCTGGAGCTGCTCGATGTTCATTGGCTCAGTATGCTAGCGCTTGCTGACATCAGTGCCAAACCACTGGCGGCTGATCTTGGTATAGGTGCCGTCGGCCTTCATTTGCAGCAGCGCCTTGTCGATGGCTTTTTTCAGGTTAACGTTGTCTTTCTTGATAGCAATGGCGATGGGCCGGGGATCACTGATGACGCCTGCCCCCACGATAGGCAGATTCTGGGACTTGATGAGATAACTGACCAGCAGCTTGTCGTTGTAAGCAGCGTCCAGGCGTCCGGCGGCGAGGTCGGCCAGGTACTCGGGGGCGCCGGGATAAGTGACCACGTTGATTCCGCCGACGGCCCGCAACTGCTGCTCGTAGTTGCTGCCCAGGCCCACGCCGACGCGCTTACCCTTCAGGGCGTTCAGGGTGGCTGGCTTGAAGCTGCCGCCCTTTTTCACGATGATCTGTCCGTAGCTGTACGCGTAGGGCGTGCTGAACCCGATGGTCTTCTGGCGCTCGGGAGTAATGCCCACCTGGTTGGCGATCACGTCGTACTTGTTCGCCTGGAGGCCAGCCAGAATGCCGCTCCACTCGGTCAGCACGAATTCAGGCTTCAGGTTTAGCTTGGCGGCCAGGGCTTTGGCCACGTCCACGTCGAAGCCGCTCAGGTTGCCCGAGGCGTCCTTGAAGGTAAAGGGCGGGTAGGTGCCTTCCATGCCGATTTTCAGCGTGCCCTTGGTCAGGGTGGGAGCCTGTGAGCTAGAGGTCTGGGCGCTGACGGTACCGAGCAGGGTCAGGGCGCTCAGCCATAGTTGTTTGGTCTTCATGGTCTCTCCTCGTAAACGTAAATTGCAAAGAGCTACTTAGCGCATTTTGCAAAAAGATGGTGCTCTTTTTACCCTCTTTTTGCCGAGTCGAACGAGTGAACAAGAAAGAGCAGGACGTAGAATGAAGGGGGTGGCGGTGTTGTTCCGACGTGCCCATCATTTTGCAGAACTGCTCTAGCAGCGTCGAAGAACAGGTGGGACAACTCTGGATCAGGCCCCCAACGTGACCTGAAAGCAGATCAAAAGAGTACACCTTTACCAGTAGCTCCCGGTTACAGTTTCGCCGATTCGGGGAAAGGTCCCGAGTCCGCCTTCGCCAGCAGCTCCTTTTCGCCTTTTTACTCTGCTACGTAGCTCTTTGTTAGTCTGCTCGGGGCAATACCCGGCTCATAACCTGGTCATTATCCGGCAGCTACTTGCCAGCGGGCGACAGCGCCGTACATGACCCTTGACCCGGCCCCTCCCAGAAGCAGTCCCGGCGTAGCATGGCTCCATGACTGCTGCGCCTTCCGGTGATGCTCCGTTTCATGGCGACCCTGCCGAGGGCCGTATTCCTGTGATCGTTATCGGCGGCTTTCT
>NZ_JAGLBG010000148.1 GCF_018260405.1 Deinococcus sp. | reverse complement strand
GGCTGGACGGCCACGGGCGCGGCGCTGTACCGCAGCCACCTGCAAAAGACCGGCCCCATCTACGAAATCCAGAGCACCTTCCGTTTTCTGGCCCAGCCGCCCGCAGACGTTTCCCAGTCCGCCCTCCCCCTTCCCCCTTCCGAATCCGAGACCGTGCACCCCGCAACCGACACCATGCCGGATACCGTACAGGACACCGGCCAGGAGCAGCCATGAGCAGAGATAAAGACAGCAAAGAAATTACCGCCGCCCCCACCGACGCCAAGGAGCGGGCCAAAGCCATCGAGACGGCCATGAGCCAGATCGAGAAGGCGTTTGGCAAAGGCTCGATCATGAAGCTAGGCGCAGAGAGCAAGCTGGACGTGCAGGTGATTAGCACCGGCAGCCTGAGCCTGGACCTCGCGCTGGGCGTGGGCGGCATTCCGCGTGGCCGCGTGACCGAAATCTACGGCCCCGAGTCGGGCGGCAAGACCACGCTGGCGCTGGCGATTGTCGCGCAGGCACAGAAAGCGGGCGGTACGGCGGCCTTTATCGACGCCGAGCACGCCCTGGACCCGGTGTATGCCCGCGCCCTGGGCGTGAACACCGACGAGCTGCTGGTGTCGCAGCCCGACAACGGGGAGCAGGCGCTGGAAATTATGGAACTGCTGGTGCGCTCCGGGGCCATCGACGTAGTCGTGATCGACTCGGTCGCCGCGCTGACCCCCCGCGCCGAAATCGAGGGCGACATGGGCGACAGCCTGCCTGGGTTGCAGGCCCGCCTGATGTCGCAGGCGCTGCGTAAGCTGACCGCCATCCTGAGCAAAACCGGCACCGCCGCCATCTTTATCAATCAGGTGCGCGAAAAAATCGGAGTGATGTACGGCAACCCCGAAACCACTACTGGGGGCCGCGCCCTGAAGTTCTACGCTAGCGTGCGCCTCGACGTGCGGAAGATCGGCCAGCCCACCAAAATCGGCAACGACGCCGTGGCGAACACCGTAAAAGTCAAGACGGTCAAGAACAAGGTGGCCGCGCCCTTCAAAGAAGTCGAACTCGCGCTGGTGTACGGCAAGGGCTTCGACCAGCTCAGCGACCTGGTAGGTCTCGCCGCTGACATGGACATTGTGAAAAAGTCGGGCAGCTTTTACAGCTACGGCGACGAACGCATCGGCCAGGGCAAGGAAAAGGCCATCGCCTATATTGCCGAGCGCCCCGAACTGGAGCAGGAAATTCGCCAGAAGGTCACGCAGGTGATCCGCGCTGGTAACGCCCCCGCACCGCTGGCCGCCGTGCCCGCGACCGCGACCGCGCCCGAACTGGCCGCCGCCGAGTAAGGGTCAACCCGCTACAGCCTGAATTGTCCTGGCCTCAATTCCCCTGAGTAATACCAAACGCCATAAATAACTTGTCATTTGGTGGCCTAAGGGTCTAGGGGTCTAAGGGCTAAAAAATCTCGTCTGGCTGCGATATTTTAGCGTTTAAGCGTTCAGCGTTCGGCAGGCTTTTATGACACCGTATTTCTGAGGATTGGTATAAGGCCCACGTGACCAGAGCCTGTCAGCGTAGCAAGCTAAGTATTGGTTGCAATTTCTGTAATAGCGTAACAGATGCTGCGAGCCATTGGAACCTGGGGAGACTGCTTTGTAGTCTCCCCAAATCGCGTGATAGACGGCGAAAACGGGCTGTCCAAGCAAATGTTCGCTCGACAATCCAACGCATTGGAAGCAGCACAAAACCAGTCGCTCCAATCGGGCGTTTCACCACAAAAAGTTCCACATCGTTCAGGGCAGCATCAGTCTGCGCTTGTTCCCCGGTGTAGCCCTGGTCAGCGATTAGGGTAGGGCTAGGGCGCGCTGGTGGGCGTCTTCGGGGGCTAGAAGGAGATAGGGAAGGATGAAGAGGTAGGTTTCATCGTCTAGGTCGCTCTTGTAGGGTTCCCGTTCAGGCAGCGTGTGCCCTTCCTACACTCATCTGCGACGCCTTTGCTATGTTATTTGCATATTTTCCATAGAAAGTTAGCCCGCTACACTGACAGGCTCTAGGGCCGCTGCGGAACAGGCTTGACCGGCTGATACTGCAAAATAACCGTACCCAGCGCATTTTCCCAGACTACGCCGCCCGCTTTTACCCTGAACGGCTGCGTGAACAGCTCGGCCAGGGCGTTCTCGGCGGTCATGTCGTCGCAGAGCATCCGGGTAGCGGCCAGACCGCTGAAGGTCAGCCGTTCGCCGCTCCGCTGTCCGGCGGCGCTGAGGTGGTTACAGCCGGCCTGCCCGGTCAGCTGCACCTTGCCGCCAGGCCGGGTGGTCAGGGTCAGCTGCGAGCCTGTCGGCACCGGGATGTTCTCGCCGCGCAAGGTCAGGGCGGTGATCTGCCAGTTGCCGGATTTCAGTGCCTTAACCGGTAACGTTACGGGCGGCTGCATGGTCGGCGCACTTCCGCCCGTCAGTACGGCGGTCACAATCAGAGAAGCGAGGAGAGGCATAGCCCGATTGTGCCGCTCCTGACTGACACGTTGATGACGGTCTAGCAAAAAGAGCGCCCCCGCAGAGGTCAGCAGCAAGGCGGCCAGCCCCAGTTTCAGGAGGCAGGCCCGCCGCTGGCCCCGGCAGGCTGAAGCCACCCGACCAGCTGCACGTCCCCGGCATAAACCGTGTGAATGACGCCGTCCGGAGCCTCGACCAGCAGACTGCCCTGCGCGTCGAGGTCGCGGGCGATGCCAGTGACCGGGCCGCGTGGGGTGCCGACCTCGACCCGCTGCCCCAGGGTCAGGCTACGCTCTTTCCAGGCAGACAAAACCGCCTCGGCAGGCTGGGCCAGCCAGTGTTCCAGGGCCGCCAGTAATGCGGCCAGCACCGCCGCGCGGGTCACGCTGGGCCGGAACTCGCGCAGGTGCGCTGCGCCGGGCGGGGCGCTGGCTACGTTCAGCCCTATGCCCAAGATCGCCCGCCGCGCTTCCTCGCCGCGCAGGTCGGCTTCCAGCAGAATTCCGGCCAGTTTGCGGCCATCGGTGCTCAGCAGGTCGTTAGGCCATTTCAGCCCAATGGCAATGGGTGGTGTCGTCCCCGTGCCCGCCGCTGCACAGGCGTCATACACGGCCACACCCGCTGCCAGTGGCAGCAGCGCCAGTCTGCCGAGCGCCAGCGGGCCTGCCTGGGCGCCACCAGCGTGGGCACCATCACCGGCACCGCGCAGCAGCACACTGAAGACCAGCGTGCCGTGTGTGGTGTCCCAGACCCGTCCGCGGCGGCCCCGGCCCTGGCTCTGCTGCTCGGCGACCACCACTGCGCCGTGTGGGGCGGGGTGGCCCGGTTCGTCGGCCCAGCGGCGCACCTCGTCTTGGGTGCTGTCCACAGTTCCCAGGTAACGCATGGCCCGCCCGAACCCGCCGCCCCCAGCAAGCAGTGGCTCCACCAGCTGCGGGGCAGGGGTGCCGGGTTCCAGGGCGTAGCCACCGCGCGTAATCACCAGCGGCACACCCTGCGCGGTCAGTTTGTGGGCCAGCGTATTTACCGTGACCCGCCCCACGCCCAGCGCCGCACCCAGACGTTTGCCCGACTGGGGCAGGTCGGTCAGCAGGGACAGCAGACGCTGGGACATGGGTTCAGTGTTTCACACTATTTGATGAACGAAGCGCAATGTGCCGGGTTTGGGCAGGGCAACCGCAAAGTCAGGTGATTAGTTTTTCCAGATAAGCGGTGTCCATCGCGGCTTTGAAGCGCTTCGTTTCG
>NZ_JAGLBG010000147.1 GCF_018260405.1 Deinococcus sp. | reverse complement strand
GACCCGTGATCCACCAGGTCTGACTCCTGTGACAGCGTCTCTCATGACTTTTATCAGGCCATAAGATCCTCGATCTTTTTTTTCCAGGACTGGAAGCTCTGCTTCCAGCCATGCTTCAATCTGGTCAGTTTTCTGTTCCAATGGACGTTTTTCCGTTTTCTGCCATGAAAAACCCCACCGCACCAGAAGTTTACCGACCCAGTCGCGGTGATACCAAACGCCATATTTGCCACCAATCAAATCGCGGATACGGGCCGTCGTCCAGCGACCATCGGGGTATTGCTGCAAATCTGGGCCAGCACGAATGATATCCATGAGTTCGGCCACCTGCTCATCCGTCAAAAACGTGGGACGCCCGGTAGACCGTGTCGCCTCAAGCGATTCCCCGTGTTGAAGACGTTGTCGCCAGTGACGAATAGCGGTGGGTGCGACCCCAAATCGCTGGGCAAGCACGGTAGACGAGAGCGTGGAATCGGTCAAGAAGGGTAACGCCGCGAGGCGGCGTTCTTCCATCTGCTGACGGGTGAGGAGTCGTGGCTTCCAAACCTCAGACATGTCCAGAGTTTACAATTCGACAACAACTTTCCGCGTTATCAATAGTTGAGGTGGTTCCGTGCAGGTTGAGGTAATCGCTCCTGTGATCGTGCCTGCACCTATGCATATGACGCTCGAACAACTGCACCCGTCATGCTCGACGAGGCCGCCAGCATGACCCGTGTCGACTGGCCCGAGCCGCCCAATCTGATGCTCTGAGTCAAAAGCCCTACCCATGCCCCTGATTGGGTGGGGCTTTTGATTGCTGGAATAAGCGCCGAGATCCAAGTTTGGACGCTAGAATCTGGGGATGAAAAATAAGATAGCTTTCATGACGACTCAGGTACTTATTCTTTCAGCCTGTCTGCACACGGCCTCAGCACAAATTGCTATGCCTCCTAGAACATTATCCAATGTAGATTGTCTGGCAAATCAGCAGAATCCACAGAAAATTATTTATGGTCAGAACGGCCATATGTTTATTGCTAGTATGGATCTTATAGAAGGTCTTCCAACCAAACAATACGGTGATAAGATAGTTGCTATTTCGCATAATTTAGAAGGGATGGGCATCAAGTTGGTTGTTGTACCGGTAGCCCATAAAGGAGCGATTGATTATGCTCAGCTCGATCTAAAGAATCCTGCTCAGAAAGCTTTTAAACCTTTGGCTATACGAAATGAAATCAGGAATCTCAACTCTTATCTTCAAAAGAATGGTGTTGCTGTAGTCAATACTCTTCCTGCGCTGGATGTCAATGCACCGGCCTTTTGGAAATCTGACTGGCACTGGAAGCCCGAAGCTGCCCGCGCTGTCGCTCAGGCTGTGGCACGTGTTGTTAATGCTTTGCCTGCTGCGCAGGAGATTCCACAGGTTGATTTTGTAACGACACTTACAGGACAAACTGGTTTAATTGACGACAGTGCTTATCTTTTGAGAAGGATGCAGCAGCTATGTGGAACTCCAATGGTCTCAAGGGATACGACAAACCTATATACCACCAGCCGTGTATCAGAAGTTGGCCTACTTGATGATGATCTCCCTCAAATTATCCTGGCAGGGACGAGTTATAGCGAAGCTCCGTGGAATTTCGATGGTTTTCTGAAAGAAAATCTGAAGAAAGATGTTGAGAACGTATCAGTAGTCGGCGGGGGTCCCTTCGCTGCCCTTACAAATTTCCTTATCTCTGAGCGCTTCAGGGAGAACAAGCCAAAGATAATTATCTGGGAGTGGGATACGAGCCGCTTTCGTTTCACTCCAGAAGATGATTCAGCCTGGCAACAGTTGCTTGTTTCCTCCAGGACAAGCTGCGAAAGTGGAGTTGATCTCTTGACTTCCACAGTGATCAAGCTTTCGAGCGGAGTTGCACTCGCCAAGCCAACAACAGAATTTCATGATGTCCGCCTGACCTTTTCGGATAAGACGATCAATGACTTTCAGGTTATTCCTAGCTCGGGGGCAACGGCTTCCCCTGCTATTAGGATTATCCGACTTAATACCCCGAACGTTACACCACAATTCTTTATGGCTTTGCCACCTTCCACCAGTCTCAAAATTGTTATTCCGGAATGGGTGAAAGGGTTTGACCCACAAGGCTCGGTTGTAGTGAGGCAATGTCTTCCCTAAGCGTGTAGACGACCTGTCCAGGCCAGTACACTGTTGTGTAAGTAAGAGTAGCTTCCGGCTACAGTTACGCGTCAGAGGCTGTCTGAAATCCCATTTTTCTCGATGATAAAGGCTACGCAGAGCCTCTTATTAATGACGCGGTAGGTTCGTGGTGTTACGCAGCTAGGCCATTAGCTCTATGCCATGAGCCATGAGGATTTTGCCAGAGCTCATTCCCCATGGCTCAAAGCTAAAACACGGCCAAAACAGTACCAAATCTGACTGACAAGCGTCACCAACTTTACACGTTATCAATAGCTTAAATTTTCCCCAGCCCCTGCCTCAGCGCGGGGGCTTTTCGTTCAGGAGGCTGCCATGCCGAATCCACCGCCTCAACCCAGTCGCCAGCCCCCGAGCGGCCAGTGCAAACGCCGTAAGACGGGGCGCGACAGCCGGTGTTCCCGTTCACCACAGTGCCAGCGCTGCACTTCCTCCACCAGCAAGGCGTTGAGCTTCTTGAAGTAGCTCACATTGAGGGTGTGAATCTGCTTTGGCCCGTCAGGACCTTCGATCACGATGTGACTCCCGGCGTGCTGAATGAGTTTCATACCTCAGGGTGACAGAACATTATGAACCTCGAGTGCTAGGGGATCAGAGACCTCCGAAGAAGAGAGCGAGATTATGGGCTGCAATCTTCCGGCAGACATGGGAGCGAATAGACCGGAACGAATTCAACTGTGGAAGCATCAGATGAAAAGAGCGATCTAGACGCGAAAAAACACATTCAATCGCCTTCCTGATCCACGTCATCGCGCCCCACCAGGGGCGCGGATTCTTCATGTTGGAGCGCGGCTGTGCGTATACCCCGCATCCCTGGTAGCCACGGTCTCCAAGCACCAGCTCCCCTTCCCCTTCTTCCAGCAGCGCTCTCGCTAAGGGTGGGTCACTTTCATTACCGGCGGCAATGGCAAACCGAACCAGCATTCCGTGGTCGTCGATGATGGCATGCAACTTGTATCCGTAGAATCGGCCTTTGACGCTATAACCACCATGTCCTCCCCTCCCACTGGCAGCTTCACTCATCGCACGAGGCCGTGCAAAGCGTGTCCCTGCACAGTAAACCAGCGGTTTACTGTCGATGACATAGACCGTTTCGTTGTCGAAGTGCGGCAAGCGCAGTGCCAGATCGGCGTAGATGGTCTCAAAGTTCAGCTGAATCCGCAGATACCGCGTTCTATCCGGTAGACGCGGGAAAAGAGACCGATAGGTGGTCTGTACCTGGCGGTACCACTTTTCCTGAGATGCCTCACCCAACCACTCTCCAACAAGAGCAATCGCCATCAGTTCTGCATAGGTCGCCTTCTGATGTGGTTCGTTCGGGAGCGTGAAGAGGCCGCTGAGTACAGCGGCCTTCAGGTAATCGTCGATGTAGACGTACGCGAGCAGGAAAAGGTCTTCCACGCTAGGCTGTTGAAGCGGAAGCAATTTGGTAGGCATACCTCAAGCTTCCGCTTTCTTGTGCCGTCAGGTATCCCCTAGCACTCGAGGTTTTAAGCAAACTTGGTTGTACCTAGCGCTGCGGCTCGACAATCACCTTGCCGGTCGTCTTGCGGTCGAGGATGTCCT
>NZ_JAGLBG010000146.1 GCF_018260405.1 Deinococcus sp. | reverse complement strand
TCACGGCGACGCCGACACGACCTGTCCACCTGCCTGGGGCGTGCAGTATGGCCGCGCCCTCAACTGCGACGTGACGGCCATTCCGGGCGCGGGGCACGGCTTCGACTCGCTGGATTACGTGGAAATGCTGCACCGCGAGACGGCACGGTTTTTCAGCGGTGGTTAGCCGGGTTTACAGTCGCTGGCCCGTCAGATGGGTGATCAGTAGCGCCGCGTCTGCTGGGGCCAACACTGCCGTATTCAGGCGAATGGCATCGGGTGGCGGGGCCAGCACGCCCTTTTCCGCAAGTTCAAGCCAGAGCTTTTGCGGGTCGCGCATTTTGGCCCTTTCCTGGCGGTCAGGCAGGGTCATGCGGCGGGCGAGCTTACCCCGAGGCGAAGTAGACTCCCGAATCCGTAGCCGAAAAGCCGCCTCAGCACTGGCCGGGGCGGCTCTTTTATCTGGAGATTAATCCAGAATCGCTTCGTGGGTCACGTTCACGTTGCCCGCCATGATCTTGCTCAGTGGGCAAATTTCGGCGGCCTGCTTGACATGTTCCTCGAAGTCCTTCTGGTCGCTGCCGCTGACCTTGCCGCGCACGACCAGCCGCATGGCGCTGATCTTGAAGCCCGCGCCGTCCTTTTCCATCTCGCAGGTGGCTTCGGTGTTCAGGTCCACGTCGGTGTGGCCGTGGTTTGCCAGCAGCGCCGAGAGCTGCATGGTAAAGCAGCCCGCGTGGGCCGAGGCCAGCAGTTCCTCGGGGTTGGTGCCCGCGCCATTCTCGAAGCGGGTCTTGAAGCTGTACTGGGCGTCTTTCAGCACGCCGCTTTCCGTACCGACGGTGCCTTTGCCGCTCATGAGGTCGCCCTGCCAGTGGGCCGAAGCCTTCCTTGAAATGTCTGCCATAGTCACAGTCTGACGGCTGGCCCGGCCAGGTACATCTCATTTGCATTTATTCGCGCTTCATGCGGCCAATTGAGTACACTCGCGTATGCAAAAACAACTCTGGACGGTGCCCGGTGCGCCGGTGAACGGTTACATGTGGCAGGCGGCCCGGCCACGCGGCGCGGTGCTGCTGGCCCACGGTTTTGGTGAATATGTCGGGCGCTATGTCGAGGGGTATCACGGCCTGATTCCGGCACTGGTCGAAAGCGGCCTGACGGTGTACGCCTACGATCAGCGCGGGCACGGCACCTCGGAAGGTCGGCGGGCCGTGGTCGACATGAACGATCTGGTCGCCGACCACCTGAGGGCGCGTGAAGCCCTACGGGGGCAGGCGCTGCCCGTGTTCCTGTTCGGCCACAGCATGGGCGGCCTGATCTCGGCGGCCAGCGCGGCCCGTGATCCGCGCGGCCTCAGCGGGGTCATCCTGTCGAGTCCGGCGTTGCTGGTCGGGGAAAACGAACCGGCCCTCAAAAAGAAGCTGGCCCCGCTGCTCGCCAGAGTCGCGCCCCGGCTGGGCGTCACGGAGCTGCCGACCTCCCACCTGAGCACCCAGGCCGATCAGGTCCGGCTGTACGAGGAAGACCAGCAGATTTACCACGGCAAGGTGCCTTCACTCAGCGCGGCGACCATGCTGGTGCTCAGCGCCCAGCTCTGGAAGGCCTACCCGAAATGGACCCTGCCGACGCTGGTGTTTCACGGCTCCCAGGATCAGGTGACCGATCCGCGCGGCAGCAAACGCTTTTTCGACCTGCTGCCCGCCGCCGACAAGACCTATATGGAATTCAGCGGCGGCTACCACGAACTCCTCAACGACAAGGCCCGGGCCGAGGTGCGCGAACTGATTCTCAGCTGGCTGCTGGAACGGACTGCGGCTGCCTGACGCCTTCTAGCGCTGGGGCCGCAGGTAGGTCGCCAGGCCCAGCAGGGCACTCGCCAGCACCGACAGCAGCAGCGCCCGGCTGAACAGGGGCAGGCCGAAGGTGCCGATTTTTGCGCCGATGACCCCTTCGATAGAGCCGACGGAGCGGAGCCACAGCGGCGCACTGCTGCTGAGCTGTGCGTAAGCCCCGACCGACAGCACGGCGACGCCGAGGCCCAGCAGCACCAGCAAAATACACAGCAGCCACATCAGGACGCGCAGGGGGTTCTCCGGGTAGGGCAGGCCATTTCGGACTTATTGTACCCTCCGGCTAGAATCGGGGGCGTGAATCTGCCCGCCCGCGTCCGTGTGACCCGTCCGCCTCTGCCCCTGGCCCCGGCGCTGCGCCAGGCCGCTCTGAAACTTTGCCCTGCTGCGCCGCTTGATACCCTGGCAGCGGCAGCGTTGGCTATTGCGGGCGGCGCGGTGATCGGCGTATACCTGCGCTGGGAGGGCGGCGAAGTCCAGACCATCGAATCCGGCTGGCGCGGGCGCGGCATCGAGGAGGCGCTGCGGGAAGCGCTAGACTGAACGGCACCGGAGGCCAGGAATGTCCAGAAAACAGTTCAACTGGCTTATGTTCGCCATGATCGTCGTTTTGCTGCTGCAATTGGTCCGGGCTGTTGGAAATGGGGAAACCCGCTGGGCTGTGCTGGAGCTTCTGGGGATAGCAGCAGGTGCTGCTTGCGTTTTGTGGCTGTCGAAAATACGCAACTGGCCCTGGGAGTAACGGCTGCCCCGTGATGCTGGCCCGCTGCACGTTGTTCTGCGCGGACGCCCGTTTGCTACCCTGAATCCATGACCACCATCCAGCCGGAAACGGGCCAGCCGGAAACAGGCATGAGCTTTGGGCTGAAGAGTGAGCAGCGCCTGATCGTGCAGCACGTCCGCGACTACTGCCGCGCCGAAATCGCTCCGCGTGCCGCCGAATTCGACCGCAGCGGCGAGTACCCGCGTGAGCAGCTACGCGGGCTGGCCGACCTGGGCCTGCTGGGTGCCACCGTGCCCGAGGAGTGGGGCGGCGCGGGCCTCGATAACGTGACCTACGCCCTGTGCCTGGAGGAAATCGCGGCGGCGGACGCCAGCGTCGCGGTGGTGGTCAGCGTGCAGAACGGCCTGCCCGAACAGATGATTCTGCGCTACGGCACCGACGACCAGCGCGAAAAATACCTGAAACCGCTGGCGACCGGGCAGCACATCGGGGCCTTCTGCCTCACCGAGCCGGAAGCGGGCAGCGACGCGGCGGGCCTGCGCCTGAAGGCTGGACGCGACGGCGACGCCTGGGTGCTGAACGGCACCAAAGCCTGGATCACGTCCGGCGGGCAGGCCCAGACGTATCTGGTCATGGCGCGGACGGGCGGGCCGGGAGCGCGGGGCATCAGCTGTTTTATCGTCGAGGACGGCACGCCTGGGCTGTCTTTTGGCAAACCCGAGGAAAAGATGGGGCTCCACGCTTCCCAGACCACCACGGTCCATTTTGAGAATGTGCGGGTGCCCCAGGCCAATATGGTCGGCGGCGAGGGCGAGGGGCTGGTCATTGCGCTGGCGAGCCTGGACAGCGGGCGCATCGGGATTGCTATGCAGGCGCTCGGGATTGCCCGCGCGGCTATGGAACACGCGGCCCGCTACGCCTGCGAGCGCGAGCAGTTCGGCAAAAAATTGCGCGAGTTCGAGGGCGTGAGCTTCAAGGTGGCGCGGATGGCAGCCCGCATCGAAAGTGCCCGACTGGTGGCCCTCAAGGCCGCGTGGCTCAAGGATCAGGGCCAGCCGTTCGGCAAGGAAGCCAGCATCGCCAAGCTGCTCGCCAGTGAGGCGGCGGTGGACGTGACCCGCGACGCCGTGCAGATTCTGGGTGGCAACGGCTACAGCCGCGACTATCCCGTCGAGCGCCTGTACCGTGACGCCAAGATCACCGAAATCTATGAGGGCAC
>NZ_JAGLBG010000145.1 GCF_018260405.1 Deinococcus sp. | reverse complement strand
CGCCATTCTCCGCGAGCTGGCCCAGGAAACCGGGCGGCCTCTGGACACACCAGTGATCGCCCGCCCCGCGCCACTTCCCGACGAACTGGAGCTGCTGGGACGCACCAAAAAGCGGGTCTACAAGCAGTTCACGGCGGCGCTGCGGGCAGGTCGCCACCCGCGTCTGGCCGTAAGCGGCAAGGCAGGCGTCGGCAAAACGGTGCTGCTGAGTTATCTGGCGACCAGCCTCCAGGCAGCGGGACAGACCGTCTGCTGGCTGAATCTGGTCGGTGACGCGCTCAGCGCTTTGCCAACGGTACCGGCACGCGGAAGTTCATTTGCGGCCCTTGCGGCGCAGCAGCACGAGGCCATGCAAAAGGCCATGCCCGCCTCCGGCGTGCTGCTGCTTCGTATTCCAGCTGACCTGAATTTTGGCGGGCAGCCGCCGCGCCTGCTTAGTGGTACGCCGGTCTCCCCGGCGGCGTGGGCCTACTCGGTAGTGCAGGCTGCCCCGCGCGAACTGGCCGTGCTGCTGGCCCTGGAAGACCCGGCGGGCTGGCCCGAGGACGGCCCGGAACTGATCCGGCTGCGGCCACCCACCCCCAGCGAGGCCCGCGCCTACCTGATGCAGAAACTGGGCGTGACCCGTGAGGCTGCCAGCGACCTGCTGCGCGAAACCGGGCAGAACCTCGACCGCCTGACCCTACTGACCGGCACAGGCAGCAGCGCCTCGCAACTGCTTACCGACCCCGGCGTGTACACGCTGGCCCTGGCCCTCTCGGTGCTTCTGCGGCCCGGAATGCCCCCGGCCAGCTACTCGCCGGACGTGTGGCAGGCCGCCCTGGGACACCCGCTTCAGGACTTACCGGTGCATGTCCGCTCCCAATTGATTGCCGATGGTGCGCGGTGGCGGCCCAGTCCGGCACTCATTCAGGCGGCGCTACAACTGCCCGCAGCAAAGCGGCAAGTGGCGCTCGAGCAGCTGGCCCAGCGTGGGCGGCGCGGGGGTGGGTGGCCGGACGATGCCAAAGCGTTCTGGTTTGCGGCGCTGACCGAACTGGGTGACTGGTCAGGTCTGGAGCGCTTCCTGGTCAGGTCGCCCGCCGACAGCCGTTTTTTGCCCGACCTGTGGCCTGCTATTCGGGCCTCGGCTCCGGCTACGGCACGTGAGCAGCTGGCCCGCGCCGTGGTTGATCACTACGCGGGGCGGGGCGAATACCACGATTCCAGAGCGCGTGACGCGCTGTTCTCGCTTCTGGAATCGGAGCGCCCCGGCGTGCAGGTCTGGGGGCGGGTCAAACTGGCCGAAAGCAGTGTAGACGCCGGAAATTTTGAGGCCGCCAGACAGCAACTCGGCAGGCCGGAGGTGCAGCAGGTGCTGCGCGACACCCTGACCGACCCCTGGACTCTGGCTGCCCGTTCGGACGCGCTGCTGGTGCAGGCTGCGCTGGCCCGCTGGCAGGGCCACATTCAGGCCGCTACCGCAGCAGTCAACGACCCCCACACCGCGCAGTCCGGGGCGCGGGCGCTGCTCTGGCGCGGCCTGATCGCCAAAGACTCGGGCAACTGGAGCGAGGCCCTACGTAGTCTGGCCGCCGTTTCCGAACAAAGTCCGCTGCTCTCGGCGCGGGCGCGGTATCAAGAAGGCGATCTGCGGCTGCGGCTGGGGCAACCTGGTGAGGCCCTCCGTGCGCTGCTGGACGCCGCCAGCAGACTGGAACTGGCGGGCGGAACCCACGAGGAACTGGCCCGCATTCTGGCGCGCGCCGCCACCGCCGAGCGCCGCCTGGGGTATCCGGCACGCGGGATGCGCCTGATGGACCGTGCTCTGGGCCTGCTACCAGCGCACAGCAGCCGAGGCGACGGGGTGCTGCGTGCCCGCCTGCTGTCCGAGAGCCTGCCGATTCTGCTGGCCGTCGGACAGCCCGATCAGGCTCTCCGGCAGGCTACACGGGCACTGGAGCTGCTGCGGCAACCCGGCCCGCGCCGCGCCGAGGCCGAATATCGCACGCGCCGCACACACTACCGCGTTGCGCTGGCCTACCTGACGCGGGGCCGGGGCCTGCCCTACCTGCATCCTTTCTCGGGAGCCGTGCAGGACAACAGCGACCTGGCGTACGCCCGCGAACTGCTCGACCTGTTGCTTCAGCAAGCGCCGGAAGCCAGCGACCGCGAGCAGGTGTTGACCTTCGACATGTACCTTAGCCGCGCCCTGGTCGAGCCGCAGCCGCGACTGGCGCTGGATTTCGTGCGCCGCGCCCTTGACATGACCGATCACCCCTACGCCGAAACGCAGGCCCGCACCATTCTGGCCGAAGCGCATCTGCGAGACGCTCAGACGGGGGTGGCGCTAAGCGAAATCAACCGGGCGCACACACTGCTCCGGCGCGTGCAGGTCGGGCTTGGAGGAACCTACACCGCCGAACCGGGCCTGGCTGCCCAGTTGTTGGCACTGGAAGCCAGAGCGACCGCTGAGGACGGCCTGAAGATGCTGGAATGGCTGCGCGACGCCCTGCAAGACCCCCTGATGGCCCCGTTTCGCGGCGGCATCTGGCGCGAAGCTGGGCAGGCCCTTGAAGACAGCCGGGCAGACGCCGTTCAGATCGTAGAGACCTTTACCGGAACCCAGAGTCACTGGCCGCTGCGCCCCACCGACAGCCTAATCGTGCTGGGAAGCGAAGCTGAGCAGGAGGGCTGCACTTCAGGATCACGAATAGATTGACCACACCACACCATCAGCACAAAAAAGAAGGCACTCGGAGGCACCTTCTCTGTTGGTTTTGAAGCGCTCTAGCGGGTACCGCGCGGATCGAGAATATCCCGCAGGCCGTCGCCCAGCAGGTTAAAACCCAGCACACTGAACAAAATGGCGAGGCCGGGGAAAATCATGGTCCAAGGCGCGTCGAGGTAATACTGGCGGCTGTCCGAGATCATGGTGCCCCACTCCGGCAAGGGCGGCTGCGCCCCGATGCCCAGAAAGCCCAGCGCCGCAACTTCGATGGTCGCCGTGGCGATACTCAGGGCGGCCTGCACGATCAGCGGCGAGAGGCTGTTGGGCAGCACATGCCGCAGCAGCATGCGCCCCGAGGACGCGCCCAATGCGCCTGCGGCCTGCACGTATTCCATCTCGCGCACCGAGAGTACCACCGCGCGAGTCAGGCGGATGTACACCGGAATCTGCACGATGGACACTGCCAGCATAGCCGTGACCAGCTGCGGGCTGTTAAGGGCAAACAGCCGGTCGAGCGCCGAGATCAGCAAGGGCGGATGGTCGGAGCTGAAGATAGTGGCAAAGCCAATCGCCAGCAGAATGCTCGGGAAGGCCATCATCACGTCACTGAAATACCCCAGCACCGAGTCGATCCAGCCGCCGAAATACCCGGCCAAAAGCCCCAGCAGGGTGCCCAGCAACAGCGCCAGAATGGTACTGAGAACCCCGACTTTCAGGCTGATGCGGCTACCGTGCAGCACGCGGGCGTAGATATCGCGGCCCAGGTTGTCGGTGCCAAAAGGGGCCTTCCAGACTTCGACTTTGCCAGAAACGGGGTCGGTGTAGGCTTCCCTGGCTCCCTGATCCCACATCGCCATAATACTGGGCGGCTTGAGTTTGAGGCGGTAATCGCGGTCAGTCATGGCGTCGTAGGGCCGGATAACCGAAGCGAGCACCGCCAGCAGCACGAAAATGGCAACGATAATAGCCCCCACCTTACCCGGCGTACTTTTACGAAAGCGCCGCCAAAAGATGCTCTGCTGCTTGCGCGGCTTGGTCTGAACAGGAACGGTTGCAGTCATCTTCTCACCTGTACTGAATCCGGGGGTCGAGGGCGGCGTAACTCAGGTCTACCAGCAGGT
>NZ_JAGLBG010000144.1 GCF_018260405.1 Deinococcus sp. | reverse complement strand
GGAAGCGGACCTTGTTGACGCCTCCCGTTACAGGAATGGTTTCGAGCTGAGGCGCACGGGACATGGCAGGCAGGATAGCGCCAAACACTAATTCTGTTCAAGACAGAATAAACTCGGGGCGCAGGCCATCAGTCTGGGGCAGCTGGCGCTCTCCGCCCCCCCTTCCCAACCTCGTGCGTAAGGGTCGAGCGCCTAACCTTGCCTTTATTGGGCGGCACATTTGCCGGAACTTCCCCGTCCTGAATCCTAGAGCTGCCCGGCGAAGGGTATGGCGCTGGCAAAAGGCAGGGGCATACGACCAGTACGACCAACAGCTGCTTGCTGAGATTTGCCCGGATCGGTGCGGTGCATTTTGCTTGCGCCTTCTCCCCCGCTGCCCCGCGCCCGCCCAGCCGCTATGCTGCCGCCATGCGCGTGCTTTTTATCGGGGATGTGTTCGGGCAACCGGGCCGCCGGGTACTTCAGAGCCACCTGCCGACCATTCGTCAGCAGTTTGATTTCGTCATTGTGAACGTCGAGAACTCGGCGGGCGGCTTCGGCGTTCACCGCGACGCGGCCAGGGGCGCTTTGCAGGCTGGGGCCAACTGCCTCACGCTGGGCAACCACGCCTGGCACCACCGCGACATCTTTTCGATGATGCAGGACGAGGCCGCGTTTCCCATCGTGCGCCCGCTGAACTACTCCGACCCCGGCGCCCCCGGCGTGGGCTGGCGCACCTTCGACGTACAGGGGGAGAAACTGACGGTGGTCAACCTGCTCGGGCGCGTGTTCATGGACTCGGTCGCCAACCCGTTCCGGGCTATAGACGCACTCCTCGAAACTCCCGGCCTGGGCAGCGTATTCGTGGATTTTCACGCCGAGGCCACCAGCGAGAAGATGGCGCTCGGCTGGCACCTAGATGGCCGGGTGGCCGCCGTGATCGGCACGCATACCCATGTGCCCACCGCCGACACCCGCATTTTGCCGGGGGGCACCGCCTACCAGACCGACGCCGGATTTACCGGGCCGCACGACAGCGTGATCGGCTCAGACCCGGCAGGCCCCATCCAGCGTTTCGTGACCGAGTTGCCCCACCGTTTCGGCGTCGCCGAGGGCCGCGCCGAGTTAAACGGCGTGGTTGTGCAGATAGAGGGGGGCCGGGCCGTGGCTGCGGAGCGTTACCGTTACATCGAGGAAAAAGCGTAAGCGCTTCCATCAGCACTGCTGGCCTCAGGAGGACACTATGGGCATTCGCGAAGACGTCAATCTGCTGGGCCGCACCCTCGGACAGGTGCTGAAAGAACAAGAAGGCGAGGACTTTTTCAATCTGGTCGAGCAGACCCGCGCCCTGGTGCGCGAGGTTCGGGGCGGCGGCGACGACCAAGCCCTGCGCGGGATGATTACGGGCCTGAGCGCCGCCGACGCCTCGAACCTGGCCCGCGCCTTTACGTGGTATTTCCAGCTGGTCAACCTGGCCGAGGAATACGAGCGCGTGCGGGCGCTGCGAACCCAGACTGGAGTACGCCCGCAGAGTCTGGAACAGGCCCTGACCGAGCTGAAGGCCCAGGGCCTAAGCGCTGCCGAGGCCGAGGCCCTGCTCTCACGCCTGCAACTGGAACTGACCTTCACCGCCCACCCCACCGAGATGCGCCGACGCACCGTACGCAACCACCTCTCGGCGGTGGCCCGCGACATCCCGCACCTCGAAGACGACCCCACCAGCGTGAACCGCATCGCCGCGCACGTCGAGGCGCTGTGGAGCACCCCGGAACTGCGCCGCCTTAGGCCCACCGTGCTCGATGAGGTCAAGGGCGGGCTGCACTACGTTTCCAGCATTGCACAGGCGCTGCCGTCCCTCCAGCATGACCTCCAGCGGGCCTTTCAGAATGTATACGGCCAGAGCACCGACGCCAGATTGCCCCTGCGGTTCAGTTCGTGGATGGGCGGCGACCGCGACGGCAACCCCAACGTGACGTCGCAGGCCACTCACGACACGCTACAAGTTCACCGCGAACGGGCCCGCGAACTGCTGCTGGGCGCGGTTCAGCAGGCGTACACCGACCTGAGCCAGGAAGAAGGCCAGGAAGAAGAGGGTCACGGGAGTTACCGCACCGAACTGCGCGAGCTACACAACGCCGTGCGCGACGCAGAAGCGGTGGACCTGCTGCCCCGCCTGGAAGCCCTGCGAACGCGCCTGATCGCAGAGGGCCAGCGCCGCACCGCCGACCAGTTGCTGACGCCCCTGCTGACGCTGGCCCGCGTGTTCGGGCAGCACCTTGTGAGCCTGGATATCCGTGAACACAGCGGCCTGACTGGCGCGGCAGTGGCGCAGCTGCTGAGGGCGGCGGGCGTAGAGAACGATTACCTGAACCTGCCCGAACACGCCAAGCTGGAACTGCTGACCCGTGAACTGCGCTCACGCCGTCCGCTGTGGCCTGCGGGCGAGGCGCTGCCCGAGGACCTCGAACGGGTGATCGGGCCTATCCGCGAGGTGCAGGCCGCCGCGAAGGTGGTCGGCCCCGAGGCGTTCGGCCATTACGTGATCAGCATGGCCGAGAGCGTGTCGGACATCCTTGAACCCCTTCTGCTGGCCCGCGAGGTGGGATTCCGGGTGCTGCCGGTGCCGCTGTTCGAGACGCTCGACGACCTGACAAACGGCCCCCAAATCGTCTGGGAGCTGCTGTCGCTGCCCGAATACCGCGCCGTGCTCGACCGTCCAGATGGCGGCAGCGACATGCAAGAAATTATGCTGGGCTACAGCGACAGTAACAAGGACGCGGGCTTTTTGGCCGCCAACTGGGCGCTGCACGAGGCCCAGCGCAAGATCAGCGCGGTGTGCCAGCGGGCGGGCGTCCACTGGCGCTTTTTTCACGGGCGCGGCACTAGCATCGGGCGCGGGGGCGGCCCGGCCAGCCGCGCCATTCTGGGGCAGCCCGCCGGAACCATTGACGTGGGCATTCGCATCACCGAGCAGGGCGAGGCGCTGGCCGACAAGTACAGCCATCCGGTCATGGCCCGGCGCAATCTGGAACAGGCCCTCTACGGCCTGATTCTGGCCGCTGCTCGGCCCGCCCAGGACCCGCCCGCCGAGTGGATGACCGCAATGAACCGCGCCTCTGCCGCCAGTGCCGAAGCCTACCGCCAGTTCGTGCAGGACGCGGACTTTTTGCCCTTTTTCGAGCAGGTCACGCCCATTCACGAGATTTCGCGCCTAAACATCGCCAGCCGCCCGGTACGCCGCCCCGGTGCGCCCACGCTGAGCAACCTCCGCGCCATTCCCTGGGTTATGAGCTGGACGCAGGACCGCGCCAACCTGCCGGGCTGGTACGGTCTACGCGAGGGTCTGGAAACCATCGGGGTCGAGCAAGCCCGCCAGATGTACGCCGAGTGGCCTTTTTTCCGCACAGTGCTCGACAACGCGCAGATGAGCCTCGCCAAGAGCGACCTCCTCATTTTCAGCGAGTACCTCACGCTGGTCAGCCCGGCAGAGGGCAGCACGCGACTATCCGGGCATATTCGCGCGGCCTTCGAGCAGACGGTGGAACTGGTGCAGCAGGTCGTGGGCGCAGAACTGATGGCGAACGAGCCGCGCCTGCGCGAAAGCATCAAGCTGCGTAACCCGTATATCGACCCGATTCACCGCATTCAGGTCGAGCTGCTCCGCCGCGCCCGCAGCACCGAGGGCGGCCTCGACGAGTACGAACGCGCCCTGATGCTGACCTTGCAGGGAGTGGCTGCCGGAGTCCGAAATACAGGCTAATAGGGTGCAGACGGTTTCATAGCCTCGAGCAGCGGATGCCTGCCCCGATGAAGCGAGAGCAAAAATCTTTTCTGCGCCTGCGGCTCTACAACGCAAAGTCCGTATGTTGTTCCTCCTCACGTCCGCTCGGAGTGATTCGGGAGTGCACCGAATCAACCGGCAGTCCGTCTAAGAGGCTGTCTGAGGCCCTAACCATGGGAAATGTTTTAGGCTTTAACGGTGGAACGCGCAGCTTACCCTAGC
>NZ_JAGLBG010000143.1 GCF_018260405.1 Deinococcus sp. | reverse complement strand
GATGTGCGTATTTTTACCGCCCAGTACCGGGCCACCCCCGATACGGCGTCTTCCGATGCGGCGGCCACCGATACGGGCACGGCAGACAGCACTATGCCTCCGGCCACGAGCGGACCAGCGAATCCGGCCACCCCAGCAGCCGGGACGAGTTCAGGCAGCCCAGTGCTAACAAACCCAGTGCCAGCTAACCCAGCCGCAGCCACTCCGACCCCGGCAGCCACTCCGACTCCGTCAGCGACTCCGACCCCGGCAGCTACTCCGACTCCGTCTACCAGCCCCACTCCGGGCGGCAAACCAGCCCCCAGCAAAACGGTTCCCTGAGACCGGGCAGACGCAGCCCCGCAGCGGCAGAACGCACTCGCCTGGGCCAGCCTTCCCGCCCAACTTCAAAAGCCCAGACCGCGTGGTCTTTTCAGGCAAACTGCTCTAAGCTGACCGCATGGCACATCACGTGGAAAAAGGCCCCCAGGACACAGTTGACCTACAGGATTTCCTGAAGATGGAGGGGCTGGTCGAAACGGGTGGCGAGGCTAAATTCCGGGTGCAAAACGGCGAAGTCAAGCTCAACGGCGAGATCGAAACGCGCAGGCGCAAAAAGCTTCAGCGCGGCGACCTCGTCGAATATGCCGGGCAACGGGTTCAGGTCGACTGGTGAGTTACGCCGAAGCGTTGCTTGATTTTCGCCGCCGCAAGGACGAGCACTTTGCTACGGGCCGTGGGCCTATTGCTGGGCCAGAGCTTCAGGGCTTTACAGGGCTGCATTACTTTGACCCCGACGAAGCGTGGCAGTTTCAGGTGCCGCTGTTGCCCGCCGCCGCCGCCCAGCCAGAAGTGCCCCTACAGACCAGCACCGGCGAAATACGCTTTATGGCCCTGCTGGGACAGGTCGAATTTCCGGCTAGCGGTACCCAGCGCAGCACCCTGAGCGTTTTTGGCCCGCCCGGAGAAACGCAGCCTGCACGGGTTTTTATTCCCTTCCGGGACGCCACCAGCGGGCGCGAGACCTACGGCGCAGGCCGTTACCTCGACGCTCCGGTGGAATACGGCGCTCAGGGGCCGCAGGTCACGCTAGATTTCAATCTGGCCTATCACCCCTACTGCGCCTATTCGGAGGGCTGGACCTGTCCGCTGCCACCCGCCGAGAACGTGTTGTCCGTGGCTGTTGCGGCAGGTGAGCGCCTGCCCTGACCCGGCCAGATCAGCGGGCCAGCACCGCGTATTTGAGATCGGTGTACCCGGCGGCGTGCAGCGCATCCCGGCAGGCCAGCAGGGTTTCTCCAGTGGTCAGCACATCGTCGAGCAGCAGCAGAGTGCCGCCAGGAAGCGCCTGGCCGATCCCGAACGCCCCTTGCAGGTTGGCGGCCCGCTCGGCGACCTGCTGTTTGGCCTGCTGCGCCGTGGCCCGGTGTCGCCTGAGGCCCGCCGGACAACAAGGCACCCCGCAGCAGTCGGCTACTACCTGCGCGAGCAGAGCCGCCTGATTGTAACCGCGCTCACGTTCACGGCGGGAATGCAGCGGCACCGGAATCACCCCCGCGATCCGCCAGTCGCTGGGCACACCTGCGGCCAGCGCCTGACCCAGCGGGCGGGCCAGCTCACGAGCGCCGCTGTATTTCAGGGCGCAGATACTGCGCCGAACAACTCCCCGGTAGGGCCCGAGCGACACCAGATGCGGCGCGGGCTGGGCACACAGCGGCGAATGCCACTCGACCCGCGCCCGCAAGTTCTGTGAGCACGCCGCGCACAGCCCGGAGTGCGGCCCAAGCTGCCCGCCGCAGCCAGGGCAGGCGCGGGGAAGCAGCAGCCGCAGCAGTGAAAGCATCGGCCCGTATCGTAACGGATGTCAGCCAGCCAGAAGACAGGGGGCCAGACTCAGTGGTAAAGGCTCAGTGGTGAAAAGGCCAGACCACCGGAATCACCAGCATCGATATGATAAAGGTCACGATGGTTAGCCCAGTGCCGACCCGGACAAAATCCATGAAGCTGTAGCGCCCCGGCCCGTACACCAGCATGCAAGACGGCTCAAGCGGCGTAATGAACGAATTGCTGGCGGCAATCGTAATGCCGATAACAAAGGGGCGCGGATCGTAGCCGAGCGTTTTGGCCGTGCCAATTGCTAGCGGCAACATGACCAGCGCCGCCGCCTGATTGCTCATGGGCTGGGTCAGGGCCACCGTAACCAGAAAGAGGGCAGCCAGGATTCCCGTCGGCCCCAGTGGGGCCAGCAGATGCGACAGCCCCCCGGTCAGTACTTTGGCCGCGCCGGTCTGCTCAAAGGCCGTACCGAAGGCCAGCATACAGGCGACTAGCACGATCACCGGCCATTCGATGCTGCCGTAAGCCTCCTCTGGGGTAATCAGGCGCAGGATCAGGCACAGGGCCACCGCGACCACCACAGCCACACTAAGCGGCAACACTCCTGTGGCGCCCAGCACAACCGCGCCGATAAAGAGCAGCAGGGCCGCCGGAGCCTTTTTCAGGTCACTCTGCTTTTCGGTGAGGTCGCCCAGCACGGCGAGATGTTCATTCAGGTTCTCGACCCGGTCGGCACTTCCCTGAATCAGTAGGACATCTCCCACCTGTATGCGTAGCCTTCCCAGACGTTCGGTGGTGCGGTTGCGGCGGTGCAGCGCCAGCACGCTACAGCCGTAGCGCTCACGGAACCGGCCTTCGCTGAGGGTACGCCCGATCAGCGGGCCGCCGGGCATGACCACCGCCTCGACCAGCCGGATATGCCCGCCGACCTCACCCGTCTCGGCCTGCAACTTCTGTTCACTGCGGCTGACCACGCCCAGCAGGTTCTTGCCTGCCAAAATGCGCTCGGTCGGCCCCTCGACCGCCAGGGTGTCGCCCTCCTGCACACGGAAATCCGCGCCGGGTGCGTACACGGTTTCTGCGCCCCGGCGCACGGCGACCACCGTCAGGCCGTGATCGCGGCCCAGGTTGGTCTGCCGCAGCGACTGGCCGATCAGGGGGCTGCCCGCCGCCACAGTCAGGTCGGCCAGATACGCCCGCAGCGTTTCTTCGAGCTGTACGTCGCGGGTCGGAAGCAGGCGCGGAGCCACGAAAAAAAGGTACAGCAGACCCACCAGCGCTGTGGGAATCCCGACCCAGGCCAGCTCGAAAAAGCCGAGCGGTTTTTCGCCTGTTGCGGGCAGGGCACCTGACACCACCAGATTGGTCGTGGTGCCGATCAGAGTCACGGTGCCGCCCAAAATACTGGCGAACGCCAGGGGCATCAGGGCGCGGCTCGCTGGAATCCCGGCCCGGCGCGAAACCGCCGAGACGACTGGCAAAAAGACCGCTGTGGTCGCCGTATTGCTGGTAAAGGCGCTGACCCCGGCCACCGCGCCGAGCATGGCCTGGAGCATCGCCGCCGGTTTGCGTACCTGCCGCGCCAGCGTCGCGCCGATCCACTCGATAACCCCGGCCCGCAGCAGCACCCGCGTCAGGATAAACAGACTGGCGAGGGTCAGCACCGTGTCGCTGCCAAAGCCCGCAAACGCATCTTTAGGTTTTAGGAGGCCCAGCAATAAAAGTGCCGAGAGCAGGCCCAGCGCCGTCACATCGACGGAAATCAGTTCGGTGGAGAACAGCACCAGCGCCGCCACGAACAGAATCAGAAGAATAGTCACGGGGGTCATGGCTTTACCTCCAGGGGCAGGAAAAGGTGAGTGGAAAGTGGTCGGTGGGGAGCGGTAGACCACGGCGGGGAGAGCTTATTTTCGCTAAGCGGCTGGTGAGAAAAAAAGAGAGAGTGGAGACGCCCTGTTCCACTCACCCCTTCCCACCTCCCACACTCAGCTTTACTGGGCCGCCTGCGTCTCCGCCCTGGGCAGGGCAACCAGCCGGGTCAGGGCCTCGGTCAGCACGGCCACGGCCCGGTCGTATTCGGCCAGGTCGAGGCGTTCCTCGGGGGTATGGTCAAGGCTGCTGTCGCCAGGGCCATAGGCCAGCGTCGGCACCGGCCACAGCTCGGCAACCACGTTCATGTCGCTGGTGCCCGTCTTGACCTTGAAGGTCGGGGTGCCCCCCTGGGCGCG
>NZ_JAGLBG010000142.1 GCF_018260405.1 Deinococcus sp. | reverse complement strand
CCTAGTAGGCCCGCCAGAGAAAATGTGTTCTACGTCACTAGGGTAATTTTTCGGCTCAACTCTCACGTCACCCCGTGGTATCAGGTTATACAGGCCGGAGGCCCTGCCGGGAGTACCTACCCCGTAAGGGGTTCCTTTTTGGGGGTGCGCCCAGGCCCTTGTCCGTCCTGGCCTCCCTTTTAGCTCGCTTTTTGCCCTTCCGCGTGTCTTAAACTGGTTGTCTTTGGCTCTTTTTGGCGTGCTGGGGTGCTGGGTGTGTCGCCATCCTCACCCCAACTGAGGCTCTTGGGTGGTTGTGCTGGCTCTTTTCCAGCACAGCCGCGCAAGGGCTGAAGGCGGGATATGCCTAGGTTGCTCGTGAGGTGGGTCTGTCTGGCCCCCGAAATTTTTTGAAAAATCGGCGTTTTTCGGATTTTGGCCCAGTTTTGGGAGTGTTGAGCGGCGGGCCTGTGGATAACTTGGGGAGGGTGGGCGGTTGGCGCTGGCGTGACCAGCGGCGCAAAGGGCGCACCGCAGGCCCCACCAGCACCAACCGCCCGCGAGGATGAGACCCGCCCCCGGTCTGAAATTTTTCACCCAAACCGCGTAACACGTTATGAAGATTGACTAAACCGCGTTACGCGCTATAATGAGCCATGACCAAAGTTCGCAACCCGAAAGGCCATATCGCCACGTTGGGAACCGTGCCGCTGGCGGCGGGCGAAAAAAGCCGACCTGTACGGGTTCGGGCGCGTGAGTGGGTCTTTGAGAGGCTGGCGGGGATGTCTGCCGCCGAGGTAGGCGAACTGATAGAAAGCGCGTTACGCGGTTTGGATGGCAAACCGGGCAAGCCTAGCGCCGCGCCTGCCGTGTTGCCCAGTACGCCCGAACTGTTCCCGGTGGAGCCAAAACCGCAGCCACAGCAGGCCAAAAACACCGTATCAGCCACTAAAAAGCCAAAAACCCCCAAACCGACAACACCAGCAGCGCCGGGAGGGGGAGCGCCAGGAGCAGCAGGCCCAGCCGTGCCCCCCCCAATTGCTGACCAGATGCGGGTGACGGGAAGCAAGCTCAGTACGGCCCAGGCGCTGATTTGCGCGGGGCTAAAGCTGCCGGGAGCGGTGGCGGAGTACGACAGCTATGAGCGGCGGTGGATGGTTGGATTTGCAGGCGCACCAGCGAGGGAAGCAGACCTAGAGGAACTGGCCCGAATGGGCGTGTTGGAAGTAACTGGAGAAGGGCGGGGAGCGGTGTACAAACTGGCTGAGCAAGTCCAATCAACACCCACCACACAGGACAGCCCCAGGAAGCGGGGTAGACCACGCAAAGAAGGCCCGCGTGCGCGACCTAAAAAGGAAGCAGCTAAGCCAGTAGCCCAGAAAAAACCGCAGGCGGAACCGCTGAAACCTGCTCCATATAGGTTGGCCCGTTTACCCCGGCGTGACCTGCTGTCGGACATTCAGCGGTATGTGGTGGAATTGCTGGAAGCGGGCGGGGTGCTGCACCAGGAGGGAGAGGGACAGACTTACTTTGTGGTGAATGAACGAGGCTCAGCCCTGAAAGTACATGCGGGAACCATCAAGACGATGATACGGACGGGGATATTGCGGCCCCAGGATGGGGGCGGTTCTGTGCGCTAACTGTCATTAGTGACGTTCTGGATGCCGCGCAGCGACTCGCCCCGCGCCCGCAGGTTGCTGACCTCCACGCCGATCCCGCCGCCCCCCTTCGACAGTTCCGCCACGAAGGAGAGGGTCTTGGTGATCGAATCGAGGTTGTCGGTGCAGTCCTGCAACAGAAAACAACTCACCAGCCTGCCCGTGTTGGCCTTGCCGGAGTTCATCAGGGTGGGCGTGGCGGGCGTGAAGGTCTGGTTCACGAGGTGGTGAACGAGTTCCAGCGCCTCATCTACGTTCTCCGAGCGGGCGAGCGCCGTGATGCTGAGGCGATCCTCATACCGTTCCAGCCAGCGCGTGCGATCCGGGGTCATGGTGGCGTACTCGCTGTAGAACTTGTACGCGCCCATGAACGCCTTGAAGCGGAACTTGTAACTGTAGGCGCGGTCGAATACGGCCTGAACTTCTTTGGGCGTGTACCGCTCGAAAAGAGAAGCGTCCCACACGCCCTGCTCGGTGAGGTAACGGATTTTCTCCGGCAGGTTGTGGAAGAACACCGTGTTCGGGTTGACTTTCTCCTGAAAGTACACTTGCAGGGCATCGGTGTCGTAGCGGGTGTCCACCGCGTTTCCGGCGAGGACTTTGTTGTTCAGTTCAATCCAGGGTTCCATTCATGCTCCTGAGCCAGGTTGAGACGGACTGACAGTCTTTTGCCGTACCAGATTTATTCAGTTTCGCCACGACAGGCACGCGGTATTCAGCGGCGATCAGGTCGGCGGCGCGGGCGAAGTTATGGCCCCAGTGAAAGGAACCGCTGGCGACCACCCCGCGCAGCAGATGCCCATGCGTCTGAAGGAACTTCCGGGTGCTGAGCGGAACTTCCCCTGTGCCGAAGGTGTAGGTCAGCAGCAGGAACTCACGCGCCGGAGCCTGCTGACGCAGATCGAGCAACTCCGTGCCGCCACAGTCCAGCGCCACGGCCTGCGCGAAACGCCGCACGTTGCCCGTCATCGAGTCGTAAACGAGTTGCAGCACGACTAGCCTTTCAGATGCCTGGGCGATTCGTGGCCCTGGCGCAGTTCCGAGTTGAATTCACTCATGTCGGCGGCCAGCACGTTCACCACCCGACGCACTTCAGCCTCGCTCAGCACGCCCTTGTCATGCAGGATGGCAAGGAGGGAGAGCATCATCTCCGCGCTGCCGCGCCCCTTGGCAATTCCCGTCAGCAGCACGGCCAACGGCAGTTCAGCGGGCATCTTCGCTGCCTTTCAGCGGCGGTACACCCTCCGGTTGTCCGTCGCCGCCCAGCGCTACCAGCACGAATTCACCAGAGCATCCCAATTGGCGTTTTTCGGAGTACATATCCTCGATAAACAGTTCGACCAATACTGTCATGGACGTGCGTCCGGTCTTCACCACGCGGGCGACCAGTTCCACCAGGGTTCCCTGCGGGATGGGTCGCCGGAAATCCAGCGCGTTCAGGTGGCGCGTCACGACCTTGCGGCGGCAGTACCGGGTCGCGGCGATGAAGGCGGCGCTGTCCATGTAAGCCAAGGCGTCCCCGCCAAACAGTGTACCGTGGTGGTTGGTGTCACCGGGAAAAACGATGTGGGTCACGCGTGTTTCGCCCGCATACGGGCGCGGTGGGTTCAGCACGCGAAGGTCACCAGGCGGATAGTCGAGGAAGTCCATCACCAGCAGGTCTGTGCTGTCGGTTTTGGCGGAATCAGGCAAGGAAGCACCTCCGGGGAAAACAAGCACGACGGTTCAGGCGTTCATGACACCTGTACCAGCAAACGGAAACGCGCCCCCATACAATGGGCGCGGTCAAATCAAGTTCAATTCTGCAATTCTTCCCACCTGACGCCCCTGACGCGGGGGCGAAGCACAAAAGAGGCGTAATCCGCGAGGCGAGCGTTCGGACTGTGACCGTAGCGCGACTGTGCCGGACTGAACCCAGAGTGCGGGCATGACCGGACTTCCCTCTGTTCCTGCGGAGGCTTTCAACCTGAAAGCAACATGCAGATACTACAGGTGGTAGGGGTTAGGGGTCAAGCATGCTAGATATTGACCATCTTGCGCTGTTGCGTCAAATGGCAGCTTTACTGACACCTCCCCAGAATACGCCAAAACCTGCTCCCAAACGGCAAAAAGCTGTGTTTCACAGCACACAGAATCAGGCCAGCCAAAAGCACCAGGCGCGGGCCTGGGGGTTGGTACTGCTGTCAGTTTGGGGGGTTCAGGCCGCTACTGGTTTGGGCCTGCCCCCTGCACGCGTGGGCGCAAGCAGCTTCAGGGCGTCATAGATTCCGCAGGCTTTCAGCTCGGCCACCACCAGGGCGGCGGGGTTTTTCTGGCTCCGGCAATTCATAGTTTCATCGTGTTTAATGTCGTGCCAGACGCGGGCCAGCAGGTGGGCCACGTCGTCGGCGTAGGGGTGGCCCTGGTCGTCGGCGCGGATGAGTTGCCAGACCAGCCAGCACCAGAATCGGGTGTTGGCCGTGTCGTCGAACTGGGCCGCGAGGGCGTGCGCGGTTTTTTCCACCTCCAGGTTTCTACGCTGTCGCGAAAGGCCCGCGAGGCTTGGCAGGGTAAAAATCACGTCGAGGCCGTGCGAAATGGCGGTTGCAACAGTCAAGGTAACGTCAGTGGAGTTAGAAAAACCAGCTAACACCCACTTTATTATTGATAACGCGGTAAGTTCGTGGCGAGAAGTAAACTGGGGGCATGACTGAGGTTTGGCGACCCAGACTCCTGACC
>NZ_JAGLBG010000141.1 GCF_018260405.1 Deinococcus sp. | reverse complement strand
GAGGACTTGAGGCGTGGCGTTGGCGGCGCAAACTGGGGGGTAGCTGTATGATGCAGTCTATACCCGGTAGCTACTTAAAAGGTTTGCAAAAACCGTTCATCTTGAGCGGATTCCTAAATCCCTGCCGGGTAGAGCGTGCCTTATGATGCACCTCTACCCCAAACAGAGTGCGTAGGCAAAAATGAGCTGCTGAGAGCAGTGGACTCGTGGAGCTGCGAAGAAGGGCAGTAAAAAGCGCCGCCCGATATCTAGGGGCGGCGCACCATCAGAGAGGTCAGCTTCAGGAAGACTGAGTGGTGTCGCTCAGGTTCGTGACGACTTCTTCTAGTTTTTCCTGACGCTTGGCGGGGTCGGTGTCCAGGCCGTTGGAATCGACGTTGCCGTCGGCTCCCTGCATCCCCTGGGTGACCTTTTCGTTCTGGTCAATGTCACCGCTGTTGGCTGCACGCTGGTCGTCTTGGTCGCTCATGGGTTCATTGTCCCGTTTTCAGCGTGGGAACACGTAAAAATGCACTCACACTTTCTTTAGTCACACCTTCTTTAGTCACACCTTCTTTAGGACGTGCATTCTCCTGCACAACTTTTACTCCCCGTGTCCTTAATCCTGATTCCCCTTAACCCTGAGCCGCCGGGGTCAGCGGTACCAGTTGCCGCCAGCTTTGCACATGGCCCACCTGCACGGCCACGAAGCGCTCCAGCGCACGCCACAGCGCTGGACGCTGCCCAGCGGCTACTGGGGCCTCAATGCTGGCCCGCACGGTACGCCGCACCACGCCGCGCAAGAAATCCAGCGCCTCCGGTGGGTAGGCAGGCAGGGCCGCGCAGTTGCCGCACAGCAGTTGCCCGCCTAGTGGGTCGGGGTGCGCCGGGTCGGGGGCGCCGCAGCGGGCGCAGCGGGCGGTCTGCGGCATTACTCCGGCCAGCCCCAGCAGCTTGTAACTCATGACCAGCGCCACCCATTCGGCGTCGGTCTGGTGGGCCACGCCGCGCAGAGCCGCCGCGAACAGCTCGAAGGCCTGCTCGGAAAACTCGCCCTCTTGAAACAGTGCGTCGGCAAATTCGGCCAGCAGATGAGCAAAGGCATACCGCTCGGGCTGGGCCAGCGTGGGCAGCGCCCCTTCCAGCACGGCCTGCCTGACGCTGGCAAGATCGTTGTGCGGCCCCTGGTAGACCTGCACGCCCACATGGTGAAACAGATTTAGGCAACTCGACAGCGGCCCGCGCACCCCGCCCCGCGCAATGGCCTTGAGCTTGCCCTGCGGCGTAAGCAGGGTCACGATAATGTCTCCGGCAGGCGTCACGCGGCGGCGAATGACGATGCCGCTGCGGTTGGCGGTGCGGTGACGCATGAGAAGTAGTCTAAGGGCCTGAGGGCCTGGAGGTCTAAGGGAAGGGCGACAATCTGACCAGCGCAGACGGTTTAGACTGCCCACAATGAGCGAGAAGCACCACTCTGCCGCCGAGCTGCTGCGGGAACTGTTTCCGGAATCCTACCGCGAGCTTTTTGGTGAAGGCCCTGCCGACGCCCCCCTGACGCTGGGCCTTTACCCGGTGGCCGACGGGCGGCTGGCGCTGGTGCATGGCGAGCAGCTGGCCGAATTTACCCCGATTGCCCCCAAAGGCAGCGCGGCCCTGCACTGCGACCTGTGCCACCACACCCGCAGCCGCAGCGAGGCCCACATTTACCGCGTGGTCGTGGCGGCGCGGCGCACCCGTTACGTGACCCTCTGCACGCCCACAGAGGGCTGTCAGCAGCGGGCCGGAGTCAAGGGGCTAGCCGCGCTGGCCGAGCGCATTTTTCCGATTGAGAACATCTACGCGGAGTGAAGCTTTTTCACGGCTACAAAATTGTATACAATATCCATGTGACCCCATTCGAGCGTCCTAACCTGGTGCGTGAAGGTGTGTATCAGCACCTACGCCGCGCCGTGCTGGACGGTAAATTTCTGCCCGGCGAGCGGCTGGGAGAGGCTGAATTAGGCGACAAGCTGGGGGTGAGCCGCACGCCGATCCGTGAAGCGATCATGCGCCTGACCCAGGACGGCTTGCTGATTGCGGAGGCCAACAAGGGCGTGCGGGTGCGCCTGCTAAGCGCCGCCGAAGCCCGCGATACCTACGCCGTGCGGGAGGAACTGGACGGGCTGGCTGCTGCCCTGGCCGCCGCGCAGCATACGCGGGCTGATGCCCAGGCTTTACGCGCCGCGCTGAATACACTGAATGCGGTGCAGGGCAGCGACTACCGTGAGCAGACCCGGCTGGACTTGGCCTTTCACCGGGCCATGACCGACGCCGCGCACAACGCTGCCCTAAGCGACCTGGCCCGCAGTCTGGAGCAGCAGGTGGCCCTGATAAAACACCAGACGCGCAACTACAATGCCTGGCCCGGCACCGCTACGCAGCACGCCGCGATTCTAGACGCGGTGCTTTCGCGGGATGCCGACGCTGCGCGGGAAGCGGCGCGGGAGCACGTAAGGACGTTCGGGAGGCTAGTGCTGGGGGAATTGGGAGATGACGCGGCGGGTGGCCCCCCCTCCCCACTGCTTCGCGGCGCCCTTCCCCCGCAAGGGGAGAGAAGTACCCCGCCGCCCTAGCGCTCCGGTTTTTTCACTCTGGCCCACCACTGCCCACTTACCCAAGGAGTCCAAATGATTGACCAGCTCTACCGCAAAGCCGTCCTGACCGTCGCCGAACGTCCCCAAGTTGAAAAACTGGCCCGCGAGAAGATGTGGCCGCTGGCCGAGCGTTTCGTGGCGGGTGAAAATCTGGAAAGTGCCATCAAAGCTGTGCAGCAGCTCCAGGATGACGGAATTGCCGGAAACTTCGATCTGCTGGGCGAGTTCATCGAGTCGCCTGCCGACTGCACCAAGTTCGCCGACGATGTGCTGGCCCTGATTGAAGCCGCGCAAGACGCCGGAATCAAGCCTTACGTGAGCATCAAACTAAGCAGCGTGGGCCAGGGCAAAGACGATGGCGGTGAAGACCTGGGCCTGAAGAACGCCCGGCGGATTATCGCCAAAGCCAAGGAATACGGCGGCTTCATCTGCCTGGATATGGAAGACAGTGGCCGCGTGGACATCACCCTGCGCCAGCTCCGCACGCTGATTGGCGAGTTCGGGGCCGAGCATGTGGGCACGGTGTTGCAAAGCTACCTGTACCGCAGCCTAAGCGACCGCGCCGGGCTAGACGACCTTAAGCCCAACCTCCGCATCGTGAAGGGCGCGTATCTGGAACCCGAAACCGTCGCCTACCCCGACAAGGCCGATGTAGACCAGAACTACCGCCGCCTCGTGTATCAGCACCTCAAGGCCGGGAATTACTGCAATGTCGCCACACACGACGAAAAAATAATTGACGATGTGAAGCGCTTCGTGCTGGCCCACGGGATTCAGCGCGACCAGTTTGAATTTCAGATGCTGTACGGCATCCGGCGCGACTTGCAAAAGCAACTGGCCGCTGAGGGCTACCGCGTGCGGGTGTACCTACCTTACGGACGCGACTGGTACGCGTATTTTAGCCGCCGCATTGCCGAAACGCCGAGGAACGCCATGTTTGTGGCACAGGGGATGCTCAAGGGCTAAGTGCGCCTGCGGCGCGTCACAGGGTCAAGAGGTCTAAGGGTCGTTCGGCCTTTGGATAGGAGTAAGGAGAAGTCAATGCAAAGCCAATATCAGAACACCCTCCTTCGTTTTTGGCCCGCTCTTCTGGGTTTCGCCCTCGTTTACGCCCTGTGGCCTTTGCTCCTGAATCAAGGATGGCAGTTCATAGAACAAATGGGCGCAGGCCACTTCTTTGAAAAAGATGGAAGAAGGGCAGTCGCCACCTGCGAGATGTTTTCGCGTCACTTTTCCGTATGTAGCGTCTCCCAGATTTAGCCTTAAACCCCCAGACCTCTCCAAAGGAGCCTCACCATGATTAAAGTTCAAGAGTACCGCCCCCAAACCTTCACCGACTTCACCAAAGAAGAGAACGTGGGGGCGTATCAAGAAGCCCTCGCCAAAGTTCGTAAGGAACTGGTCGGTAAGCATTACCCCCTCATCATTGACGGCAAGGAAGTGGACACCGAAGGGAAGCTGACCAGCCTCAACCCCTGTGACACCTCCGAAGTGGTGGGCACCACCGCCAAAGCGACCATAGGTGACGCCGAAAATGCCCTGCAAGGCGCGTGGAAGGCGTTTGAAAGCTGGAAAAAGTGGGACATGGACGCCCGCGCCCGCATCCTGCTGAAGGCCGCCGCGATTCTGAAGCGCCGCCGCCTGGAAGCCTGCGCCCTGATGAGCATAGAAGTGGGCAAAAACTATGCCGAGGCCGACGTGGAAGTGGCCGAAGCGATTGACTTCCTGGAATACTACGCCCGCAGCGCCATGAAGTATGCGGGCTTTGGCAGCCATGAAACCACCTGGTTTGAAGGCGAGGAAAAC
>NZ_JAGLBG010000140.1 GCF_018260405.1 Deinococcus sp. | reverse complement strand
ACTGTAAAGGTGATGGAAATGGGCGAGTCACTCCGTGAACTCCTGCGGTTGGGCGTTAAAGCAGCCTGAAAGGTTCCAAACTACTGTATAAGACGGGTGTAAAATAACCCGCGCACCTCAGTAGACGACAACTTCAGTTTCACCTCGTCCCAGACGAGAAAAACAAACGGCCAGTTCCACCGATTTTTATGGAACTGGCCGTTTGCGGTCTCCTGGAAGTGTGAAAGCGGCAAAATCCGCTGCCCAGCAGGTAACCGCACCGACCCAGCACTTCAAAGCAAACGCGAGTGACCTGCACACCGGTACCCACCAGGGAAGCTCTTGCTGAGTCTGGAGCGCATCAACCGCGAGCACGGGAAGAAGCCCCCCTGATCTGGGTACCTGTTGATGAATCTGGGAATAGCCATGCCTACGCCCGTAGATGGACGCGCCCGAAGTGAACGGTTTGCAAAACCTCTTAAGCGGAGTCCGTACTATTCCCCCCGGCCTTCCTCCCGCTCCGCATACACCTGCTTGGCCAGATTAAACGCCCCCAGCGCCGCAGGTACCCCCGCATAGATCGCAACCTGATGCAGCACGTCACTCAGGTCCCGTTCGCTGACCCCCGTATTGGCCGTCGCCCGGAGATGCCCGCTGAGCTCACCGGTGCGCCCCAGCGCCGCCAGAATGCCGATAGTAATCATGTGCCGCTCACGGTCGGTTAGGTTCCCGCGTCCCCAGACCGCGCCCCAGGCGTACTCGGTCATAAAGCGCTGGAAATCGGCCCCGAACGCTTCCGGATCGCCCGCAAAGGCGCGGTCGACGAACGGCTGACCCATCACACTGGCGCGCTTGGCTTTACCCTTTTCTAGCATCTCATTGCTCATAGGCCCCGATTATTCCAGTAAACAGCCGCGCCGGGGACTTATTCTAAAAGCGCCGGGGGCTTATGCTGGAAGCTATGCGTGTTGTCCTCAAGCTCGGAACGAGTGTCCTGACTGCCGGAACAGACCGCCTGCACGGCCCCCGGCTGGTTGATCTAATGCGGAGTATGGCCGCTGTGCGCTCGGGCGGGCACGAGGTCGTGCTGGTGAGCAGCGGCGCGGTGAATGCGGGCTGGGAAGTGTTGGGCTTTCCGCCGCGTGACCGCACCCTGGCCGAAAAACAGTTGCTGGCCGCCGTCGGCCAGGGCCAGCTGATGCACCGTTACGCAACTATCGCCGATCTTTACGGGGTCAATGTGGCGCAGGTGCTGCTGACCGCCGACGATTTCCGTGACCGTACCCGTTACCTCAACGCCCGCACCACCCTGGACGCCTGCCTGACACGCGGAGTGCTGCCAATCATTAACGAGAACGACGCGGTGGCCACCGGGCAGCTGAAAGTGGGCGACAACGACACCCTGTCGGCGTTCGTGGCGAATCTGGTCGAGGCCGACCTGCTGGTCATCTTGACCGACGCGCCGGGCCTGTTTACCGCCGACCCGCGCAGCCACCCTGAAGCGACCCTGATTCCGGTGGTCGAGCGTGTGACGCCGGAGGTCTGGGCGCTGGCGGGCGGCGTGGGCAGCCACCGGGGCACCGGCGGAATGCACACCAAGATTCAGGCTGCCGAGATCGCCACCCGCGCTGGAACCCCTGTGGTGATCGCGCCAGGCGACCAGCCGGACGCGCTGAGCCGCATCGTCGGCGGAGAGACGCTGGGCACGCGCTTCCTGGCGAACGGCAACCGTCTGGAAGCCCGCAAACGCTGGATTCTGGCCGAGATCGCCTCGGGCCGTATCACGCTGGACGCTGGGGCGGCCCAGGCCGTGTCCGAGCGCGGCGGCAGCCTGCTCCCCGCCGGAATCAGGGCCGTCGAGGGCGAGTTCGAGCGCGGCCATACCATCCGGCTGCTTAGTCCTGATGGCCAGGAGATCGCGCGGGGGCTAAGCCGTTACAAGAGCAGCGACCTGACCCGGATCATGGGCAAACACTCGCGCGACATCGAGGCGGCGCTGGGCTTCACCTACGGCCCCGAGGCCGTTCACCGCGACGATCTGGTGAGGCTGTAGTGCGGCATGACCGCTTCCCGCCACGCCCCGGTATGGCAGTGGCATATCCCTACACGCAGCCAAGCAGGGCCTGCCCCTCTTACGTCTGAGTGGGGCGGGCGGTGAGCCTGCGGTCGAACTGGGGACAGGCCGTTTTCGGCACGGGTTGCGCTCGGTCAGCTCCTCATCCACCGCTCCTGCGAAGAACCGTCCGAGTTCCCGCATGTACGCCGCGATGGCCCCGTCCTGCACTCCCCCGCGTGATCTCAGATGCCTAGCGTTAATGCGCTTTCCCCAACAACATCAAAAACCCCCGACGCGGCAGCGACTAATGATCGCCCGCACGGGGGAAATTTGAACCAGAGACAAAAAGCTTCAGCCCATGCCCTCGCCTGCATGGGCTGAAGCTTTTGGGCGATTTCCGCCTGTTGGTGTACCTGAAGGGATTCGAACCCCTGGCCTTCTGATCCGTAGTTGCCGTCGCGGTAGGTTTACGCACGTTTTGCAACGATGCCCGACATTCACAAAACACGCTCTATAACGGCATTTTCACAGCTGGGGAGAGGCGTGAAAATGCCTAAATGACCTCTCCGATGACAGACGATTACGCACGGGATTACAGGAAATGCCCACCGTGTAATCAGGAATGACCTGAAGATGGCAGGTTGGCGGGGGCGGAAGAGCTAAGGCCAGGGCCACGACAGACAGCCACAGCAGGGCCAGGAGGGGATAGATCTTTTGTTTGGGCACATGTCCTCCAATCCCGGCTGAATGAGTCTGGCCCAGCACACTGGGGCTGCTGGGCCAGTAAAAAGCCCCCGCACTGAGGCGGGTGTAAGCTGTCAATTGTGAAAAAGCTTCTTTGAACCCTCCTACCTGCTATGATCCTTGGTTCAGCGTCAGCCGAGTTCCTGAGTGGTCAGTGGGCTCAGGGGAAAAACGGCTGGTTCTTTCCTATAGACGAGATTCGCTTCTACACTTCCGAGCGTCCAGATACCATCAACGACGCCACTGAAGCAGTCACGGCCCTCAACAGCTTGTTCAAGCACAGTGGCACTGATCTTTACGCCAGCGTCGTACCCATCCGGGCTCGGCTCTACGAAGATCAGTTGCCAGGTCGCATCAAGCTTCCTCCAATCATCAGAAACCGCTACGCTTCCGCGCTGGCGGCTTTCAAGGCTGGAGGCGTTATGGCCCCTGACTTAAATACGCTGTTTCAAAACTCTCCTGATCGTCTGGCGACCTACCCGCTCTATCTGAAGGGCGATCACCACTGGGCCGGGCCTGGAGGTCTTCTGGCCGCACAGACGGTAGCCAAGCAGATCACAGCCTCGGGCAAAGTCGCTCAGGATGATCAGGTTACGTCAACAGTTTCCTGGGGCACTCCTAAGCTCTCACCGAAGTCTCCCGTCGCTGCCGATGGGAAACCAGCCGCCAAAACCCAGTCCGAGATGTACCGTCCTATTCAGGTCAGCAATCAGGAGAAAAGTAATTCGTTGCTGGGCAACGAAACTTTCCCTATTGCCGTAGTAGGCGACAGCTTCTCGAACGGTGAACGGGACGGCGTCGGCCTCTTTGCCTTCCCTTCGCTGATCGAACACTTCTCGCAACGCCGCACTTTCAATGCCGCCGAACCCGGCAAAGGCCCGTGGCTGCCGATGCTGGACTACCTGAAGTCGTCGGCGTATCAGGACAGCCGCCCAAAGGTGTTGGTCTGGGAGATGTGGGAAGCCTTCCTGTCTGGCGACGGCCAGGGGTACATTCCAGATGACTTTCTTCGCCAGGCCGGGCCGCTTGTGCTAGGCAAATGCCAGAAGCCCAAGCCACTGGCCTTGGGGAAAGCAGTGACGCTTACCCCCGGCGACTACCTGGTGCTTAGTGGCCTGAACGCGTCCCAGAAGAGCCGCCTGAACTACAGTAGAACTCAAGACCAGATACTTGACGTGACTGAAGGCGGACAGGCGTTTGTCTTCCCTCAGCGCTTTGGGGTCGTCACCCTGGCGATGAACAGGGAGTCACAGCCAAAGAGTGCCGGAATCTGTACCCTGCCGCCAGCCTTTGTCAAAACCCTGGCAATCAATGGGAAAACCATTGACCTGGCGCGGAATCACGCCCGCAATCAGGTGGACATTCCCGGGTTCTATCCCTCCAATGATCAACTCACCTCCCGCTGGTCGCTTGGACCGAAGTCCAGAGTTCAGTTCCTTTCGACTGCTTCAGCAACTGGGAGCGTCAGCCTGAAAATCAATAATCTATTCCCAGACCAGCACGTCGACGTTGCTCTGAATGGCAAGGCGGTGAAATCGTTGAACCTCCCTACCGGCATCACGAAACTCGACCTGCCGATTGCAGTTCAGACAGGTCTGAATGACCTGACCTTTACGGTCAAGCAGTTCCGAGATGCGAACGCGGCAACCAAGAAGCTAGTCACCGATAGTCGCAATCTGGGTTTGTCGTTCCAGCGGCTTGCTATCAGTGCGAAATAGCTCAGCCCTGCTTGACCATGCTGATTTGCGCGGGCTTGGATGGGGTGGAATTAGAGGCTGTCTGAGGCCCATATCGTCGGAGTATCCATGCTGCCCTCTTCATCAGGCGCACAATCGCTGGAGCAG
>NZ_JAGLBG010000013.1 GCF_018260405.1 Deinococcus sp. | reverse complement strand
TGAGGAGCGACGTACTTATTTTTCTTGCGCTCCAGGTCACTGATGCGCTTCTTTAGCCGGGTGTTCTCTTCGCGGAGTGCCTTATTCTCGGCTTCCAAGGCGGCAACCCGCTCGGTCAACTACCGGATGATGTCCAGCAGCTCTGCGACCGTCGGCGTCTCCGTCATGACCAGAGCTTACCTGCTCCAGTGCCTGCCGAGAGGGGATCGCTAATCAGATACCCAAATTCTTAAAGCCCCTGCTTCAGCGCAGGGTTTTTCGTTCAAGAGTCCGTCGCGCCGAATGGACTCCCCTCACGCCCTCAACCCAGTCGCCAGCCCCCGAGCGGCCAGTGCAGACGGCGTAAAACGGGGCGAGACAGCCGGTGTTCACGGTCATCACAGTGCCAGCGCTGCACTTCCTCTACCAGTAAGGCGTTGAGCTTCTTGAAGTAGCCAACCTTGAGATTGTGAATCTGCTTTGGCCCGTCGGAACCTTCGATTACGATGTGGCTCCCTGCGTGCTGAATTAGTTTCATATCTTATGGTGACAGAAGTTTGTGAAGTTTTCGTCAGTTTGGCCCTGCATCCCTGGTGTCCATGGCCCTGGCTATTCAGCCGGGAGTGGAGGCTCCGTGCCTATCGGTGACAGGCCCAATCGGGATCACTTGAAAGTCTGAATGATGAGAGAAAAGGCACTGGCGGTAGTGCACACTCGGTCACTTGAGTTGTCCAGCAGGTCAGAACGCGACGTCAACTGACCACATTAGGGGGCTCCCAGTGGCAGCTCCGCGTATCTGGGAAAAGCGCCTGAATCCGCTCTACTTTTCAGCTTTACAAGTCCACTTCCACCACCAGCTCCTTTTGCCTGCTCACGGTCTACCCGGCAGGTACTAATTAGGCAGGGCGGTCAGTGGGCCAAACAGTGATTTCAAACGAACCATAAACCGTCTCAAAGTCCTGGGCCACAGCCGGAACGGGTATGCTGGGGGTATGGCCTCAACTCATGTATCACGGTCTTTCTCGATGCCCCTGTTTTGGGTGGTGCTGGCACTGACGGCGGGCGCGGGCCTCGGCATCGGCACGGCGGCGGCGTTGCTGGCCCGCAAAGGCCGACCGCTGCCCGACGACCCCGACGCCCCACTGTTTATCTGATCGTTCTAGACTTCTCACTGCGGGCCTTGGCCCCGCTTGCCCCTTGCCTCTGAGGGCTATCAGTCGGTTAAGTCGCCAGTCCGGTGAAAGCTGACCCGTTCGTAAAGGGCAAGCTCTAAAGATTCATCTTCTGGCCGTTAGAATATTCGGACCTATGCCGAGCATTTCGCCTCTCCCGCCCCGTCCTACGCCCCATGGTGACCGGAGCGCGGGGGTCCGGCAGAGTGGGCCATGACCGGGCAACCTGCGCCGAATCCCCGGCCACACGGCCAGCAGGAGGGGAATAAACCACCGGGCCGCGCCAGCCACCGGGCGCGTCGGCGCTGGCCCTGGGTGCTGCTGGGCACCGGACTGGTGTTCGGCGGCCTGCTGGCCTACTCGCCCACCCTGTTCGGCGGCCTGCTGATCTCGCGGCTGGGCAGCCAGATCGGGATCGGCACGGCGGGGGTCTCGGGGCCGCTGTGGTCGCCGCGCCTGTCGAACACCACCGTTACCCTGCCGGGCGTGGAGGCCAGGGCGGGCACCGCCAACGTGCGGGCCGTGTCGGTCAATCCGCTGACGCGCACCGCCCACATCAAGGTGGCGCTTAGCAACGCCGACGTGAAGCTAAACCTCGAAAAACTGTTCGCGGGCAGCGGTAAAAAAAACGGTTCCGGAGGTGGTGGGGCTGGCTGGAATGTCGTCGTCGATGGCGTGGAGGTCAAGAATTCACACCTGAGCGTCGACGGCCAGGGCGTGAACATTCCCAACCTGACGGCCCAGGTAGGCCGCAGCGCCGACGGCAAGGTGCTGCTGCACGGGCACACGCAAGACGGCCCCCTCAGCGCCCAGCTGATTGTGGGCACCAACCGCGCCGGGAGCAATAAATTCACCGTCAATATCGACTCGGACGCGCGGGTCGTCCGGCACTACTGGAAGGGTGTGGAGGCCGGGCGGATCAAGGGCAGGTACGTGTTCGGCGACGGCCCGGTGCGCGGTGACCTGCGCGTGATCGACGCGACGTTGCGCGTGCCCGAGGCCAGATTCGTAACGATCAAACACGTGCGCGGCAACGTGACCCACCGCGATCAGAACATCGGCATTCAACTTGCCGGGGTCGGCTGGAACGGCCCGGTGAACGCCAAAGGCGGCGTCGACCTGAAGGCCAAGCACTGGACAGTGACTGCAAACGCCGCGCCGACCATGTCGGGGCTTGCCAAAGCGCTGGGCACCACCGGCGCGGGTGACCTGAAACTGCGCGTCACGGCGGGCGGCTGGAGCACCGTGAGGGTCAAGGCCTACGCACAGGGGGCCGGAACACTGGCCGGGATCAACTTCGACCAGGGCAAGGCCGAATACAGCTATCTCAGTCGCGACAACGCGGGCAAGGGCCAGACCAATACCCTGCAATTCAGCGCCCGCACCAAACTGGCCGGAGAACAGCGCCTCGCCGGGGAGTGGGCCTTTGGACGGGCTGGCACTGCCAGCTGGAAAGGCCATTTTGCCAGCAGGCCGCTCGATCTGGCCGCCCGCATAGAGGCCAGCAACGACATCAGTCTGGTCGGACAGGCCCTCGGCGGCCCGGCTAGAGGTACGGTGGCGCTCAAGAACCTGACGATTGCCGCCATCCTGAACCCCGACTACGGCGCGGCGAAAGCCAGAGTCGCCGTCAGCGGCACCCCATCCGATCTCAGGGCAGTCATCACGAACGGCGCGGCGGGGCCATTTTCCCTGAGCGGCACGGCGCAGCTGAACAGGGCGGGGCTGCAAGCTGACCTGGGCACGCTCAAACTAGACCTCGACCACAAGTTTAGGGGACGCTGGCAGGCCCGGAACCTCAAGGGCGCGGGCCTCACCCTGAACGGCGCGGGGCCGCTTGACCTGACGGGCGGCGACCTCAGTGGGCAGCTTCAGGCCAAAGTCCCCGGCCTAGAACAGCCGCTCAGCGGGCCGTTTCAGCTGAACTACGTGCGTCAGCGTGGCACGTTTACCCCCGGTGCCCAGCGGCTGACCTGGCTGGGTAACCGCTACCGGGTGCAGGCCAGTAATCTGGGCGTGGTCGGCGGAGTAAAGGTCAGCGGCGACGTCACTGTGGACAACAAATTGCAGGCGTTCGGCCAGATGAGGGTGCGGGGCAACGGGTACAACCTGAGCGCCACCGCGTGGGGTTCGGTCGCCAGCCTGCGCGGAACGGCGGGAAACTACACCGTGCTGGCCGACACCAGTCTGCGTGCGCCTTATCTCACCACTGCGCGTATCCCAGGCGCGGACATTTCCGGCACGTTCAGCGTGCAGGGCGGCGTGCATTTCGTGCTGAATACGGCGGGCGAACGGGTGATCGGGGTGCTTGACGGCCAGAACTGGAACGCGACCGGGCGGGTGAATCTGGCGGCGCTGCGGCCCCTGCTGCCCGTTAAAGACCTTGGCGGCACCCTCGACCTTCACCTGGCCGGGCTGGGCGGCACGGCGCAGGTCAACGCGGTGGCGGCGGGTACACAGATCACGGGCACCCTCAAGCGCGTGAGTGCGGCGGGGACGGGTGGGCGCCTCCTGGCGAATCTCAGCGCCCTGCTGCCCAAGGTCAACGGCGAGCGCCCACGGGCGCAACTGGCCGGACAGGTCTACCCGGGCGTGCAGGCCAGCGGCACCGTCACCTACCGGGGGCAGACGCTGGACGCCGCACTCTCGGGGCCGTATGACCACCTGGCCGCGCACCTGACCGGTCACACCGCGCCGCTTTCCTTTAGCGGGGTCACGGTGCCTGCCCAGGCCATTGACGTGACTGGCACCCTCACCCCCAGGCTGACTGCCAGCGGGCGCTGGGGCGATCTGAACGCCAGTTACGACGGCGCGACGGGGCTGGTGCGCGTGACGGGGGCGCAGACCCTGACCGCCTTTGGGCAGACGGGCCGCGTGCAGGGCCGCGCCAGCTGGGGGCCAGGATTCAGGGGCATGGTGGACGCCCGTGGCTCCCTCGACCAGTACAGCGTCGCGGCCACTGGCCCCTGGAGCCGCCTGAACGTGCAGCTGGGCGACGGCGAGGGCCTGCGCGGCGTGGGCACCGCCTCCCTGCCTGCCGGAAAATATAATGTGAGTCTCAGCGGGCCACTGACCGTGCCGGGCCAGGGCACCCTGATCGTGAACGGCAATATTCAGGGCACCGGGGCGCACCCGACCGGCAAGGTCTACGTGACCGACCGCTCGGGGGGCAAAGCCAGCATTACCCTTGACGGCTTCGACCACCTGAGTGCCTACGCCCAGAACCTCACGCTGGGCAGACAAAAGCTTCAGGGGCAGCTCAATGCACGCGGCGGCGTGCTGACCGGGCGTCTGAAGGCCGGGCCGCTGGACGTGGTGGCCGCAGGCGGGCGCATCCGGGCCAGCGGCGAGTTCTCGGGGCAGCAGATCGCCGCCAGCGGCAAACTGACCCTGCCCGCCACCGTTTCCGACCTGCACATTCGCACCAGCGGGCCTTACTTCACTGCCAGTGCCCAGGGCAGCGTCGCCAACCTGCGCGGCACCGTGCGGCTGAACGCCCAGTCGTTCGGATCGGGGGCCGCCAGGGTGATTTTGCCCGCCCAGAGCTTTCCACTCAGCGGTTCACTGACCGGTGCCCGCGCCACTGTCGGCGGCCTGAGTTGGCGCAGCGGCATCTGGAGCGGCGAACTAGGTCTGCGCTACGCCCTGCAAACGCAGCTGGGACGGCAAAACGGGCATCTGCGCCTCGCCGGAAACGCCAAGACACTGACCGCCTACCCGACTGGCCCTCTTGGCGGGCAGTTACAGGTGCTGCCCAGCATCGGCGGCACGCTCTCGGCAGACATTGCACCGTATCTGAGCCTGCTTCCGGCCAACCTGCGCCCGCTGATCGTGCCGGGCCGCCTGGTCGCGCAGGTCACGGCGACGGGCGCACACCTCAACTTGCACCAGACCCAGTATCTGAAACAGCCCCTGGGCCTCGACGCGCAAGTCAACTGGCGCACGCCCAGCGGACAGCAGGGCGTGCAGGTCAGGGGCGTGTTGTCCCACCCCGGCACCCGCCTGCCCGTGCTCTACGACGGACACAACCTGACGCTGAGCCGCGCGGTGCTCGATGCCCGCGCCCTGCAACCCGCGCTACCGAACGCGACCGGGCAGCTCAGGCTTGACCTGAACGTGCCGGGGCTAAATTTTGGGCAGGCGACCGGACGGGCCAACGTGAATCTGAGTGTGCAGGGACAGCACGCGCTCGGCACGGTGACGCTGGACGCCGGGCAGCTGTCGGCCAACTTGCAAAGCGACCTGTCCGGCGTGGCAGTGCAGGTACGCGGCCCGGTCTACCCCAACGCGGACGCCGTTCTGAGTGCCCGGAAGGGAGCCGACCACCTGAGCGCCAGGGTCACCGGACAGGCCGCCCGCACGCTGACGCTGCGCGGCAGTGGGGCGTTTGGGGGCAAGGCGCTGAGCTTCACGGCGGTGGGCCAGGGCCTGAGCACGGCAAATCCCAGCGCCCGGCTCAACGCCGCCGGGGCAGGTGCGCTGGCCCAGCTAAGCCTGAGCAAAGGCGCGGGCAGCGGCCTGGACGCCTGGAAAACGAGCGGCACCCTCAACGTGTCCGACCTGAAAGCCCTGGCTGGCACCTCTGGGCAGGTCAGCGCGGCTATCGGCGGCAGCCTGGGCTACCTGCGGGTAAACGCGGTGGGCGAGGCGCAGGGCATCAGATTCAGTGCGCCTGCCACGTACAGCGGCGGCAAAGTGAGGGTCACGGCGGCGCACGCCAGCCTCAAACAGGGCGACGTGACCGCGACTGGTACGGTCTTTCCCGCCCTCGACCTGCGGGGCGCGGCGGATATTCACGGGGTCTTACCGGGACGCTACGACGCCCGCGTGACCGGCACCTTTGCCCACCCGGTCTTGGACGTGCGGGGCGAGCTGGCCGACGATTTCAGCGGCCTACAGGTCAGGGGCACCCGGTTGCGGGCGCGGCTGGCAGGCAAAGACTGGAAGGCCGACTTCAGCGGAGCCAAACTGTCGGGCACGGCACGCGGGCGGCTGGGCCAGAACGCGGCAGGGGAACAGAACGCGGTGGGCGGGCTGCAAAACGCCGCGCTGACGCTGCATACCAGCTACGTCAGCGGCACAAATACCGTGCGCCTCGACGGGCCGTTCGACTGGAACGCCCGGACGGGCTGGCGGGGCAAACTGCACGTGGCGGGTGACGTTCCAGGCGGGCCGCTCGACGCCTTCCTGACTGGCAGCGGGCCGCTGCACGTGGCCGGTACGCTGGGCGCGGGCCGCCAGCAGGCCGGATTCACCGCGCAGCTGCCCGCCGGGTTGCCGCTCAAGCCTGCGGGCACCGTCAAGGTAACTCAGCTGGACGCCGGAGCGTTCTGGGGCCGGGCCGGGCAGCTGCGGGTCACCGGCACGGCGCAGTTCGGCGGCGCCGCCTGGAACCGGGTCAGCGCGACCTTTGCCGGGCACCTCGACGATGTCCAGGGCGAACTGACCAGTGACGTGCAGGCCAGCTACGTGCAGGGCAGTGACGTGCAGGCCAGTTTGCGGGGGCCGCGCCTCAGTGCTCAGGGCCAGCTGCGCGACGGGCGCTACGACGTGACCCTCAAGAGTCAGCCGGTGCATCTGGCGCGGCTGCTTCCGGCCAGCCTCGCGGTCGACGCGCTCACTTTCGGCGGCGACGTGCAGGCCCAGGGCCGCCTGAGTCGCGGGCCAGAACTGCTGACGCTGAGTAATGTCAACGTGCAGGCCGAGCACAAGCAACTTGGCCCCGTGACCCTTAGCGGCTCGGCGCGGTATATCCCGGCGGGTACGGGCCGCGTCGAGGCCCTCAGCGCCGACCTGCGCGGCACCCTGCGCGGCGGCACCTTCTCGGCGCAGGGTGTCCTGGGAACTTCGGGTGTCCTGGGGATGGCCAGTCCGGGCGGCCTGAACGTGCTGGTGAGCGGTGTGCAGACACAGTACGGCGACACCACTTCCTTTGGCAGGGGCAAAGTAGACGCCGCGCTGCACCTGAGCGGCCCCGTGCGCGACCCCTTCCTGAGCGGGCAGATCAACGCCGCGACTGAGCAGTTCAAGGCAAATGCGGTGGTCAGTGGACGGAGCAGCGACCCCACGGCCCACGCCAAAGTCGAACTGCTGGGCCAGACCAGCGGCCTGCTGTACGCCGACGCCCGCCACCTCGACCTCAAAAACGGCACGGTGCAGGCGAAGGTGTACGGCACGGTGCACAGTGGGGCTGGCCGCGCCCAGGTCGATCTGGCGGGCACCTGGCCAAGAATGGTCGGGCAGGTGCGGGCGCAGGTCAGCGGCCTCAGGCCCCCCGTGGTGCTGCGGGGCGGGGGAGATGGCCGCTACACCCTCGACGCCGGAAATCTGGGCGGTGGCACGGTCAACCTCGTCCAGGCGGGCAGTTTTGTGCCGGGCCTGAGCGGGCAACTGATCTTGCGTCCCCTCGCAGCGGTGGCGGGCAGCAGCGGGCAGGCCGAGGTGCTGGCGAACGTCAGTGGCAGCCTGAGCAGCCCGCAGGTTAGTGGCCGCGTCACGGCGACCACCGCCAGCGCCGCCGGAGTCACGCTGCTTGATACGGCAGGGGCGTTCAGCCTGGGTGCTCAGGGCCTCAGCGGCAGCCTGACGCAGGCCGGAAAGACTGTTGCCACCCTGAAGGGACAGGACGTGGCCCTGCAAGACCTGGGCCTGAGCGCGGCGGGCAGCACCGTCCGGGCCAGCGGCACTGCTAGGCTCAACGGCGTAGCCGACCTTGCGCTGACGGCGGTGGGCAACGTCAGCGGCAACCTCAAGGCGACCTACAACGCCGGGGCGCTGGGCCTCAGCGGCAACGTCGCTTCACAGGGCCTGAACAGCGTGCTGAACCTCCAGGCCAGCCAGGAAAGCGGCTGGCGGGGCACGGCGCAGGTCACGGGCGGGCCGGGCGGCGTGCTGAGCGCCCCGGCGAACCTGAAAGTCAGCGGGCCGTTCGGGAGTCCCCTGGTCAGCGGTAACGCCGGACTGCTCGGGGCCACGGCCAAGATCGTGGCGAGTTCCCAGGCCGTGCAGGTGCGTCTGGTCGACGGCCCCGGCGCGACGGCCAGCGGCGCCGTCGAGTTGCGGCCCGACCAGCGGGGCCAGTGGCAATGGTCGGGGGCCACCAGCCTCAGCCGCCCCGAACTGAGCCTCAGCGTCACGCCCAGCGGCCCCCTCGCCGAGCCGCAACTGCTGCTTAGCGTGCGCCGGGGCGAGTGGCGGGCGAGCGGCACCGCCAGCAAGTCCAGCGCCGATCTGGCTGTCAGCGACGGACTAAAGGACGGCACGCTGGTCTGGAAGAATCAGCAGGTGCGCGCCGATCTGCCGGGGCTGGATCTGGCGCGGCTGCAACTCGGCGGGGTCAACGGACTGGTCACGGCGCAGGGGCAACTCGGCACCAGCGACCGGAGCGGCCTGGTCACGTTCACGGTCAAAAACTTTACCAGCCCGCAGGAATTGCCTGTCGTGGGCCTTAAGCCTGCGGGCGACCTCAGTGGGCAGCTAAGCCTCGACAAAGGTCTGGCGCAGGTCAAGGCCACTGCCGTGCTGAACGCCGGAACGCTGAAGCTGAGCGCCGCGCAGACGCAGGTGCAAGGCAAATTGCTCTGGACCGGTGCGCTCAGCGGCAAGCTCACCAAGGATCGGGGCAGCGTGGCGCTCAACGTCTCGGCAGATGCGGGCGGGCTGCGCGGCGGGGCACAGATCAGGAATTTTGTCGCCACTGCGGCGGGGCGCACCGTTACGGTAGACGGGCAGGCCACCCTGAACGGGCAGACCTTCAGGGCTGACCTGAGCGCCGGGCAAAAGCGGGCCACCCTGAGCGCCGAGGGCGGCATCGCCGACGTGCTGCCTGCGCTGGAGAACCTCGTGGCGCTCAAGCCGACTGGCGAAGGCTACAGCGCCCACGCCCTGCTTGGCGACGCAGACGTGGCCCACCTGAACCTCGCGCCGGGTCTCAAGGGCAAGGTCAGCGGCGAGGCCACCTTCAACGACGGCGGCGGCACGTTCTTGCTTAAATCCGACAGCCTGCAACTGGGGCCAAAAACCCTGCCCACCCGCGTGGAAGGCACGCTGGTCGGCGGCAGCTGGCGTCTGCGCGGGTCGCTGGGCGAATCGGACTTCACGGCGGGCCTGAGCGGCGGCGCTCAGGTCTTCGGGCAGGCCAACCTGCGGGCCTTACCGCTCGGGGCCGTGGTGGGGGCCGTGACCGGCACGACGCCGGGTGAGGGCGTGGTTACGGGGATCGCCAGCTTCCGCTTCCCCGTGAACGACCCGGCAGCGGGCACAGCCACCGTAGTCGCCGAACGCATCCGGGTCAGCACCACCGTCCAGATGGACGCAGCGGCAGACGCGAGTAAGGCAGCGGTCAGCCAGGCCGCAACTGGGCAGACAGTAGCCCCCCAGGTCAAGGCCCCGATTACCGAGGTTCTGACGGGCAGCGGCTCGCTCGACTTCGCCAACCATGAACTGCGCAACATCAACGTGCAGCTTTCGGGCGCGGGCACCTGGGACATTCAGGGGCAATACACCCGGCAGAAAGTAGACCTGAACGCCAAATTTACCGACACGACCTTTACGCCGGTGCTGCGGCTGATTCCGGGCCTGACCGACCTGCAACCCAGTCTTAAGGGCACCATTACCCTCAGCGCCGCCGGAACCTACGCCCAGCCGCGTGGGCTGCTGCGGGCGCAGAATCTGGTGGGCAGCGTGGCAGGTCTCAGCCTCCAGATTCCCCAGTTCGCGGGCGACCTGCCCGACAGTGGGGCGTTTACGGCGGGGGGCCATATTCTGACCGGCGGCACGGTGGGCACCGACGGCACCCTGAACCTTACCGGGCAGCTGACCTCCGGAAAACTCAGCGGCACTCAGGTCAAATTTAGGGGTCTGCTGGCCCCCCAGGCGCTCGGGGCGCTGCCCAACACCACTGCCACGCTCTCGCAGGACGCCGACCGCTGGCTGCTTGACCTCCAGAGCCTAAGCAGCACGGCGGCCACCGGCGCGGGCAGCCTGGAACTGAGCGGGGCGCTCTCGCCGAAATGGGACCTGACCCTGAGTGCCAACAATTACAACCTGCCGCTGGCCCTCATCTATGCCAAGGAAAGTGCGCTGAGCGGCACGCTGCGGGCCGTGGACGACGGGCAGCTTATTCATGTGGGCGGCTCGGCTGACTTTGCCCGCCTGATCCTGGGCCGGGTCAATGCCCCCAGTACCATTCCGGCCCCTGGCGCGGCTGCTTCAGGCGGCGCGGCCAAAGCCAACAGCACTTTCGTCAGTCCGCTGCCCGAGCAGTACACCACCTTCCCTAAACCGCAGATTGCCGCCAGCGACGCGGCCAGGACTCAGAAGCCCGTCTTGCCCTTCCTGGAGCGGCTGGTGCTCGACGATATTTCGCTGCGTGCGCCGGGCGGTATCCGCGTAGACGAGAATCTGGCCCGCGCCGAATTCAGCACGGCGGGGCTGACCGTCAGCGGCACGGTAGGCGACCCGCGCATCAGCGGCGACATCATCTCGCAGCGCGGCAGCATCTTCCTGCGCGAAAACGAGTTCAAGATCACAGACGGCCACGTCAAATTCAGCGGTAACGACCTGTACCCCACCTTTAATCTGGTGGCGCAGGGCACCGTTCCTTCCAGCACCACCAACCAGCAGGTTCCGATCACGCTGTCGGTCAGCGGCGATTTCCGCACCGAGGCTGGGCAGCCCAACGTGCTGCACCTGGAAACCAAACTGAGTTGCAGCGATCCCAGCGCCAGCGCCTGCGTCAATCCTTCTAGCGGCGCTCCTTACGGTGAAGCCGAACTGTACGCCCTGGTCGCCATCGGCATGCCTGACCTTTCCACCCTGCCCAACAACCTGACCGCCCTGGGCACCAGCGCCTTGCAAACCGCCCTGAACGTCTTTGTGCTGGGCGAAATCGAGCGTACCCTGGCCAAGGCCCTAGGGGTAGATGTGCTGCGCTTCAGCCCCACGCTCTCGTCGGACGGCAACCTGAACGCCACGTTCACGGTCGGTTCGTACCTGACCCGCGACCTGTTTTTGCAATACCAGGTCGATCTGCGGGGCAACGGGCTGGTCGGGGCAAAGTACACCACCCCCAACAATAGGTTTACCTTCGAGGCCAGCACGCCGTTCAACGGCCTGAACCTGCAAAGCGTGCGGCCCAACATCAGCGCCGCGTACAACTTCAATAAGCGCACCAGCTTCAGCGTGGGCATCGAAAACTCGGCGACCACCGCCAGCACGCTCTACAAGTTCAACGTGGTTTACCGTCTGGGAGCCAAATAGAGTGGGGTGGGCACGCGGCTCCAGCGCCAGATTCGGCAAAACCTGTTCCAGCCCCCTGGAATTCGGATCATATTCTTGTGACAACCTCACTGTTAGGTTAAGACCATCAGGGATTGTTCGTGCGCCTCAGACCGGGTCGCCGCGCTTAACCCAGAATCTGGAGGGATAACATTGGCTCTTTCAATTGGTGATCGGCGGCTCGGTGCCATTTTGCTCGAACAGGGGTATCTCAACGACTCCGAACTGCAAAAGGCGCTCACCCGTCACTCGGAAGTGGGTGGGCGACTGGCCGACGTACTGATCGATTCCGGCGTGGTGGCCGAAAAACGCATTGCCCGCGCCATCGAAGAAGCGTTGGGGATTCCGCTGGTCAGTCTGGCCGTGGTGAACCCGGAACCCGACGCCCTGGCCGCAGTGAATGCCCAGACTGCCCTGAGCGTTCAGGCTTTTCCGTTCGGCCTGGAGGGTGACAAGCTGCGTGTAGCGCTGGTCGACCCCCTGTCAAGCTACGCCATCGAGGCCCTGGAAGACGACAGCGGCCTGGAAATCGAGCCGTACCAGGCGCTGCGCGAAGAGGTTATGTGGGCCATCGCGACCCATTACCCCGAACTAAAGCTGGACATCAAGCTCCCGGCGATCAGCAGCGAAACCTCGGGCCGCATCGGGCAGCTTCTGATCGCCGGGTCGCTAATCACGGAGGCCCAGCTGGAAGTCGCCCTCGACGCGCAGCAGCAGACCGGGGAAGCTCTCGGGAGCATTCTGGTTAGCCAGAAGGTCATCACCGAAGAGCAGCTGTACAAGGCCCTGGCCGAGCAACACGGCCTGAACTACCTTCAGACTCCGGGCGGCTTCAATCCCTCGGAAGAAATTCTGGGGGCTATGCTGCGTGCCGACGCCCTGCGCCTCGCCGCCGTGCCGGTTGACGAAACCGATTCGGCGGTGCTGGTCGTGACCAGCGACCCGCGCAAACGCGCCGATATCGAAGCCCTGGTGGGCCGCCCCGTTCAGCTGATGCTGGCCCGCCCGCGTGAAGTCGAACGGCTGATCGAGGAATATTACCCGCAGCGGGGCCGCCTGGGTGAAGCGCTGGTGCAGCAGGGCACGCTCTCGCGCACGCAGCTGCGTGAGGCCCTTCAGGTGCAGGCCCGTGAAGGCAAGGTCAAGCCGCTGGGCGAAGTTATTCTGAACCTGGGTTTCGCGTCGCCTGAAGAGGTAGACAGCGCCTTGCAAAAGCAAAACGCTGGTGGGGGACGCCTGGAAGACACGCTGGTGCAGTCGGGCAAACTAAGTCCCGAGATGCTGGCCCGCAGTCTTGCGGCGCAGCTGGGCTACGAATTCCTCGACCCGGTTCAGAATCCGCCCGACGCCAAGGTGGTCGCCGAGAGCGACATTCAGGAAGCCACGGCGCGGCGCTACGGCGTTATTCCGGTGCGCCTCCAGGGGAACGCGATGGTCGTCGCCATGAAAGACCCGCGCAACGTCTTTGCGCTTGACGACCTGAAACTGATCACGGGCCGCGAAATTATTCCAGCCGTCATGTCCGAGAAGGACATCATCCGCCTGATCGAGCGCTACTACGGCACTAGCGGCATGGCCGAGCTGAACGAAAAGCTGCGTAAGGACGCTTCTAGCCGGGAAGAAGACGTTGACCTGAGCGCCGGGATGGACGACAACGCCGTGGTCAAGGTCGTTGATCAGCTGATTCGTGAAGCGGCCCTTCAAGACGCCAGCGATATTCATATCGAACCCACCGACTCGGCGGTCAAAGTCCGCTACCGCATCGACGGTTCACTGCGCGAACAGCCCGACCTGCCCAAAGCCGCCGCCGCCAGCGTACTCGCCCGTATCAAGATCATGGGCAAGCTCGATATCGCCGAGCGCCGCATTCCGCAGGACGGTCGTGTGCGTTTCAAGAAAGGCAGCATCGACCTCGACCTTCGTCTTTCGACGCTGCCCACCGTGTACGGCGAAAAAGCCGTCATGCGTCTGCTGCAAAAGGCCAGCAACATTCCCGAAATCGAGCAGCTCGGTTTTTCGGATTACAACCTTCAGCGCTACATGGACATCATCGAGCGCCCCAACGGGATTTTTCTGGTCACCGGGCCGACGGGTTCGGGAAAATCGTTCACCAGTTTCTCGACGCTCAAGCGCATTGCCCGCCCGGACAAGAACACCACCACCATCGAGGACCCGGTGGAATACGAGATTCCGGGCATCAACCAGTCGCAGGTCAACAACGCGGCGGGCATGACCTTCGCCAAAGCCCTGCGAGCCTTTTTGCGACAAGACCCCGACATCATCTTCGTGGGGGAAATCCGGGATACCGAAACCGCCGGAATCGCCGTAGAAGCCGCCCTCACGGGCCACCTCGTGCTGGCGACGCTGCACACCAACGACGCCCCCGGAGCGATTACCCGTCTGGAAGAAATGGGCGTCGAGAGCTTCAACATCTCGGCGGCGGTGGCGGGGGTGCTGGCCCAGCGTCTGGTGCGCCGGGTGTGTTCCGACTGCAAGGCCCCGACCAACGCCGACCCGGATGTGCTGCGCCGACTCGGTATCACCGAGCGTGAGCTGCGCGGCGCTCAATTGATGCGCGGTGCGGGCTGCCCACGCTGCGGCGGTACCGGCTACAAGGGCCGTATGGGGATTCACGAACTGATGATCGTCGACGACCCCGTTCGCAAGGCGATCAACTCAGGCAAGGCCGCCGCCGACATCAAAGACACCGCCATCGAGCAAAGCGGCATGAGAACACTGCGCCAAGACGGTATCGAGAAAGCCCTTCAGGGAATGACTACCCTCGAAGAAGTGCTGGCCGTCACCGCGAGCTAGAGCAGTTCTGCGAATGATGGGCACGTCGGAAAAACGCCGCCGCCCCCTTCATTCTACGCCTTGCTCTTTTTTCACTCGTTCCACTCGGCAAAAAGATGGTCAAAAGAGCACCATCTTTTTGCAAAATGCTCTAATACGGATTCCGCTAAATTCCGCCACAGTCGGAAAATCGCCGTCTGTGGCTCCATACCGCGAAACCCGTATGCTGTTCCTACTCACATCCGCTCGGATTGATTCAGAACTGCACCGAATCAATCGGAATCCGTATAAGGCTTTACGCTCACCCGACCTACCTTTCTCTTCTGGAGTGACCATGACCCAAGCTGCCGACATTACCGATATTCTGCGTCTCGCCGCCGAATTGAACGCCTCCGACGTGATCCTGACCGTGGGCCGCCCGCCCCAGTTCAAGCTGTCTGGGCAGTACGACTCGCAGGGCTTTTCCGACCTGGCCCCGAGCGATACCCGCAAGCTGATGTACTCGATGATGAACGAGCGCCAGCAGCGCACCTTCGAGGAAAAGCGCGAGCTGGATTTTAGTTTTGCGCTGGGTGAAAAGGCCCGTTTCCGCGTGAACGTCTTTATGCAGCGCGGCAATGTGGGCGGCGTCATGCGTCTGATTCCCACCATTATCAAGAGCGCCGAGGAAATGGGCCTGCCCCAGACCGTGGTCGATATCGCCAACGCGCCGCGTGGACTGGTGCTGGTCACCGGGCCGACGGGTTCAGGCAAAAGTACGACGCTGGCGGCGATGCTCGACTTTATCAACACGAACAAGAACATGCACATCATGACCATCGAAGACCCTATCGAGTTCATGCATCAGCACAAAAAGAGCGTGATTAACCAGCGCGAGATCGGGGCCGATACCCTCAGTTTCGAGAACGCGCTGCGTGCGGTACTGCGCCAGGCCCCCGACGTGATTCTAGTGGGCGAAATGCGTGACTACGAAACGATCAAGGCCGCCGTGACCGCCGCAGAAACCGGACACCTGGTGATGGGCACGCTGCACACCAACAGCGCCCCCGAATCCATCGACCGTATCGTGGACGTGTTCCCGGAAGAGCAGCAAGCCCAGATTCGCGTGCAGCTCGCCAACAACCTGGTCGCGGTCATGACCCAGCAGCTTATTCCCCGCGCCGACGGTCCTGGCCGCGTCATGGCCTATGAACTTCTGATCGCCAACCCGGCTATCCGTTCCCTTATCCGCGAAGGCAAGACCTACCAGATTACCAGCGTCATGCAGACCGGGGCCCGTGAGGGCATGATCACCATGGACGCCTACCTTGCCAACCTGTACCGCCGCCACGTTATCAGCTTCGATAATGGCCTGGAACGCGCGGTGGATCCCAAAGAATTTACCCGTCTGGCTAACGACGCCTCGGTCAACGTGGGGGCCGCTGGCAGCCATACGCCGCCCCCCGCAGGAGGCTTTACCTCGGGAGGAGGAGCGCAGTCCGGCACGGGCCGCGACTCGGCTGGTCTGGGGCGCGGAACCACTGGGACCCCGGCCACCACGCCCGCAGCAGCCACCGGGAATGGTCCCAGCGGCTTTGGCAGACGCTAAAGCATTGCGTAGAAGTCTGTGTGTACTTGTTGGGCCGCCCCAATGGCGGGACTTGCGCCGTGGCGGACTAGTTTGATACGGGTTTTGCGGTACAGACTCCTAAAGCTGCCCAAAAGTACATCCAAGCTGACCATAGCCACACTGACCATAATCATGCAAAGAGAAGAGGCGGAGAACAATCTCCACCTCCTCTTCTTCTGGCTTTTCTTGGCTTAGCTTAAGCTCCGGGCTGGTTCGTGCTTTGGCCCTGCGCCGGGGGAATGGTGGGTTGCTCGGCTTCAGGCTTGGGCAGCAGCAGCAGGTCGAGTACGTCGCCTACGCGTTCCACGGCGTGAATTTTGAGGTCGCCGCGAATACTCTCGGGCACGTCCTGAAGGTGCGGCTCGTTGTCTTTGGGAAAGATGACTTCGCGGATTCCGCCCTGGTGGGCCGCCAGCAATTTTTCCTTGAGGCCGCCGATGGGAAGCACCCGCCCGCGCAGACTGATCTCGCCGGTCATAGCCACGTCGAGGCGCACCGGGCGTCCAGTAATGGCGCTGATGACTGCGGTGGCAATCGTAATCCCCGCGCTGGGGCCGTCCTTGGGCGTCGCACCGTCTGGGAAGTGCACGTGCAGATCCATATGTTTGTGGAAATCGGGATCGGCACCGTACTCAGTGGCGTGGGCCCGCAGATAGGCGACCGCCGCGCCCACGCTTTCCTTCATTACGTCGCCCAGGCTGCCGGTCATGCTGATCTTGCCTGTGCCGGGAGTCGCCAGTGCCTCGACCAGCAGCAGGGTGCCACCCACACTGGTCCAGGCAAGACCCTGCGCCACACCCACTTGCGGCTCTTTTTCCATCTTGTCAGGGCGGTGCAGCGGAATGCCCAGGAAGTCGGGAATCTGCGGCGCGTCGATGTTACGCACGCCTTGCCAGGGCTTTTCGAGCAGTTCGCGGGCGGCCTTGCGGCTCAGTTTGCTGATCTGGCGGTCGAGGTTACGCACGCCGCTCTCGGCGGTGTATTCCTCGACAATGCGGTTAAGGGCAGCGTCACTGATTTCCAATTTGCCAAGCAGGCCATGCGACTTGATCTGCCGGGGCACGCGGTAGCGCCGGGCAATCTCGACTTTCTCCGGTTGGGTGTAGCCGGGGATATTGATAACTTCCATGCGGTCCAGCAGTGGGCGCGGAATAGTCTGCAAGCTGTTGGCGGTCGTGATGAACATCACCTGCGAGAGGTCGTAGGGCACTTCAAGGTAATGATCCTGGAAGGTGTGGTTTTGCTCAGGATCCAGCACTTCCAGCATGGCGCTGCTGGGGTCGCCGCGCCAGTCGCTGCTCATCTTGTCGATTTCGTCGAGCAGGATGATCGGGTTGGTCACGCCCGCCGTCTTCATAGCCTGAATGATGCGGCCCGGCATACTGCCGATGTAGGTGCGGCGGTGCCCCCGGATTTCGGCCTCGTCGCGCACGCCACCCAGCGCCATCCGCACGAATTTGCGGTTAAGGCTGCGGGCGATGCTTTTACCCAGCGAGGTCTTGCCGACGCCGGGAGGGCCAACCAGACACAGGATCGGGGCACGCAGCTCGGCATCGTCGGTGCGTTCCTCTGCCGTGCGCTCGCGGCGCTGCTCCTCGGTTTCGCCTTCCTTGTGGGTCAGCTGGCGCACGGCCAGGAATTCGAGGATGCGGTCTTTTACGTCGCCCAGCGCGTAGTGGTCGCTGTCGAGGATGTCGCGGGTGCGGCTAATATCCAGCGTTTCCTCGTCGCGCTTGCTCCAGGGCACATCGACCAGCCAGTCGATGTAGTTGCGAACCACAGTGCTCTCGGGGCTGCCGCCGGGCGTGCGCTCCAGGCGTTGCAGCTCCTTGAGGGCCTTTTCCTTGACCGATTCGGGCATCCCGGCTTCCTCGATCTTCTCGCGCAGGGCGTCCACTTCGGCGGGGCCGTCCTCGCCGCCGCCAAGTTCCTTGCCAATCGCCTTCATTTGCTCGCGCAGGTAGTACTCGCGCTGGTTGGCATCCATCTGCTCTTTCACGCGCCCGGCAATCTTCTTGTCCATGTTGAAGCGCTCGGTATCGCGGCTCAGCAGCTTAAGCACCGCTTCCAGGCGCTCGCGCAGGCCCACCGCCGCCAGGACATCCTGCTTTTCTTCGGGGGTCCAAGTCGCGTGGTGGGTCACTTGGTCGGCCAGCGCTCCGTTGTCTGTCAGGGCTTTAAGGCCCTCGAGCTGATAGTTGTCCAGGCGCAGATTTTTGTTTTGGCGCTGGTATTCCTCGAAGGCTGACTTGACCTCACCGGCCAGCACGATGATTTCGCGGCTCTCGTCGGTGGGCGTGGGCTGCGTTTCGGCCCGCACGCGCATGTAGGCGCTGGGCACCTCGTCGAGCACTTTGGCCCGTTCCTGCGCCTCAACCAGCACCTGATAGGTATTGTCGGGCATCCGCACAACCTGCTTGACCACGGCCAGTACACCCATTTCAAACAGTTCGCCGCGCGTCGGGTCGTCGGTGCGGGCGTCGCGCTGGGTCAGCAGCAGCACGCGGCGGTCAGAGGCCTGCGCCTCGTCTACGGCCCGCTTGCTCTTGGGGCGGCCCACGTCGACATTCATGGTGACCCCCGGAAGGATCACGATATTTCTCAGTGCAACTACGGGAAGTTCCCAGATCATGTTTGCTCCTTGGTGACCGCGCCCAGCCGGAAAACTGGAGCGGGAATACTAAAGTCTAACGCGGAAGAAATAAAAAAACCTACCCCCCGCTTACGGTGGTTCGGGAATTCTAAGCACCGGGCGGGAGATAGGCTGTAATCTAGGTTGCGTTTAAGCAGACTTCTTGAGTCCCTTAGACTCAAGTAAGCCAAGTGGGTTATCGATACTCTCGGCATCGAATCTTAGTTCCTTGAGGCCCTCGACGGGCAGCTCGAACAACAGGTCAGTCATGGCCTTTTCGAGTACTGCGCGCAGGCCACGCGCCCCGGTCTTGCGTTCCTTGGCGCGGTGGGCCACTTCCTTAAGGGCGTCCTCGGTGAAGGTCAAGTCCACGTCCTGAAAGTTGAACAGGGCCTGATACTGCTTGGCAATCGCGCCTTGCGGCTCGGTGAGAATGCGTACCAGAGCTTCCTCGTCGAGGTCTTGCAACTGCACGACCAGCGGTAGACGGCCTACGAATTCGGGAATCAACCCGAACTTCACGAGGTCTTCAGGCAAGAAGCGCAGTTCCTCTTTGGTCTCACCCTTGTGCTCGGCCCCGAAGCCCAGAGCACGCACGTTGGTGCGGGTACGGGCAATTTCGCCCATGCCGTCAAACGCTCCGCCGACGATGAACAAAATATTTTTGGTGTTGACCTGCACCAGTTCCTGCTGCGGGTGCTTGCGGCCCCCTTGCGGCGGCACTTGCGCGACCGTGCCCTCGATGATCTTAAGAAGCGCCTGCTGCACGCCCTCGCCCGACACGTCGCGGGTGATGCTGGTGCCTTCAGACTTGCGGGCGATCTTGTCAATCTCGTCAATGTAAATAATCCCGCGCTCGGCGGCTGACACGTCGTACTCGGCGGCCTGCAACAGGCGCACGATCACGTTTTCCACGTCGTCGCCTACGTATCCGGCCTCGGTCAGGGTGGTGGCGTCGGCAATGGCAAAAGGCACTTCGAGCATCTCAGCGAGGCTCTGGGCCAGCAGCGTCTTGCCCGTCCCGGTGGGGCCGACCAACAAGATGTTGCTTTTTTGCAAGTTGACGTCGGGGTGCGAGAGGCGCTGATAGTGGCTGACCACTGCTACAGCCAGCGCTTTTTTGGCCTCGTCCTGCCCGATCACGAACTCGTCAAGGTACGCTTTAATTTCTTTAGGCGTGGGCAGTTCCTCCATCTTGAATTCGCTGCCTGCCTTGCGCTGCTGCTTGACCAGGTCGAAAGCCCGCTCGGTGCACTCGTTACAGATAAAGGCCACGCGGCCCGGCGCTTCAATCAACTGGGCGATCTGGGGGTATTGCCGTCCACAGAACGAGCAACGGTCTCCGGCTTTGGTCATTCTTCGCCTCCAGTGGGGTTGCCTATGTCGCGGGTTCGCTCGATCACCTGGTCGATCAGGCCGTACTTCAGGGCCTCCTCGGGCGACATGAAGTAGTCACGTTCCATGTCACGCAGCAGCTTTTCGTGCGGAATGCTGGTGTGCTTGTGGTAGATCTCGATCAGGGTGTCGCGCAGGTTCAGCACTTCCTTGGCCTGCACTTCGAGGTCGGGGGTGTTGCCCCGGAAGCCCGCCGAACCCTGGTGAATCATAATGCGGCTGTTGGGCAGGGCCATACGCTTGCCCTTGTCGCCCGCCATCAGCAGCACGCTGCCCATGCTCATGGCCATGCCCACGCAGATGGTTGAAACGGGGGCCTTGATATAGCGCATGGTGTCGTAGATCGCCAGGCCCGCGTAGACCTCGCCGCCAGGGCAGTTGATATACATCTGGATTTCCTGCTCGGGGTTCTGGGAGTCGAGCAGCAGCAGCTGGGCCACTATGCTGTTCGCCATCTGGGACTCGACAGGTGTGCCCACAAAAATAATTCTGTCTTTGAGCAGGCGCGAGTAGATATCATAAGACCGCTCGCCGCGTCCGGTCTGTTCGATCACGTAGGGAATCACACTCATAACCTCCATTATCGCACGGACACGGCTTTAGAAAAGTGGGGACGGTGGGGGCGTTTTCCGGCGTGGGCTACTCCTACAGAGACAGGCCACGCCCGAACCGGACAGTGACCCCGCTCTGCGCGGTACCAGCCAGCACGGAGACGTAGCCGTAGCTAGCACGGAGACGGTAGCCAGCACAGAGACGTAGCCAGATCAGAGAACTCACCCGCAGAAGGGCTGCCCACCCGCACGGCCTAAAACATTTTCCCGTTTACAGCGGGATATTCCCGTGCTTCTTGTACGGCCTGGCTTCTTGCTTGTCACGCAGCATCTCGAAGGTCTGAATGAGTACACGGCGGGTGTCTTCCATTGGGATTACGTCGTCGATGTAGCCCTTGGCCGCAGCCACGTAAGGGTTGTCGAAGGCGTCCTTGTAGTCAGCGACCAGTTCGGCCCGCTTGGCCGCTGGGTTTTCGGCCTCCTTGATTTCCTTGCGGTACACGATGTTAGCGGCCCCCTCCGCGCCCATCACGGCGACGGTGGCGGTGGGCCAGGCAAAGACCACATCGGCCCCCATATCGCGGCTGTTCATGGCGAGGTACGCGCCGCCGTAGCTTTTGCGGGTAATCAGGGTGATCTTGGGCACGCTAGCCTCGGCGTAGGCGTACAGCATCTTTGCGCCGTGCCGGATGATCCCGCCGTATTCCTGCTGCACGCCCGGCAAAAACCCCGATACGTCGACCAGAGTCAGAATGGGGATGTTGTAGCAGTCACAGGTGCGAATAAAACGGGCGGCCTTGTCGCTGGCGTCGATGTTCAGGCTGCCGCCCATGCTCTTGGGGTTGTTGGCGACGATGCCCACGCTTTGCCCGTTCAGCCGGGCGTAGCCGACAATGATGTTCTTGGCCCAGTCCGGCTGAATTTCCAGAAAGGTGCCGTCGTCCACCAGTTCGCGGATCACGTCGACCATTGGGTATGGCTTACGTTGGTCGGGTGTGACGATGTCCAGCAGCTTGTCGTTGCGGCGGTCAACCGGGTCGCTGGTTTCCTTGACGGGGGGCTTTTCCTTCGCACTTTGCGGCAGGTAGCTCAGCAGGTCTTTGACGCCTTCCAGCACGGCCTCATCGCCGTCGTAGGCCAGGTGCGCGACGCCGGATTTGCGGGTATGCACGTCTGCGCCGCCCAGCGTGTCGAAGGTCACTTCTTCACGCGTGACCGACTTGATGACCTCCGGGCCGGTGATGAACATGTAGCTGGTGCCCTTGCTCATCAGAATAAAATCGGTCATGGCGGGGCTGTACACCGCGCCGCCCGCACACGGCCCCAGGATCGCGCTGATCTGCGGGACCGCGCCCGAGTAGATAGCGTTGCGGTAAAAAATCTCGCCGTAGCCGCTGAGACTGTCCACGCCCTCTTGGATCCGCGCCCCTGCCGAGTCGTTCAGCCCGATGACTGGGCAGCCGGTCTTGGCCGCCAGATCCATGATCTTGGTGACCTTGCTGGCGTTCATCTTGCCCAGCGAGCCGCCCAGCACCGTGAAATCCTGGCTGAATATGAACACCTGCCGCCCGTTGATGGTGCCGCGCCCCGTGACCACACCCTCGCCCGGAGCCTCGATGCCTTCCATCAGGCGGTTGCGCCCGTGCTCGACAAAGGTCGAGAGTTCCAGAAAACTGCCGGGGTCGAGCAGTTTTTCCAGGCGCTCACGGGCCGTGAGCTTGCCGCCCTCGTGCTGTTTTTTCTGCCGCTCCTCGCCGCCGCCCAGCTCGACCTTGCTGCGGCGCTGTTCCATCTTGGCAATTAGTTCCTGAAGTTCAATATTCGTCTGTGTCATGCCTCAATCTATCTAAACGGACAATAGGCCATGCGCGAAACGTCTAAGGGGCACTCGCGGGCCTGAATTTCCGTTCACTCACCAGCGGGCAGAAGGCCACCTTCCAGCTTGGCGGTGTTCAGGCTTATCTTCCCCGCTCGACCACGATGCCCTCGGCCTCACTCATCCGCACGATGTTGGCCAGGGTATGAACCGGCACGTTCAGATCGGCCAGATTCCGGCGGCCCTCCTCGAACTGCTTTTCGACCACGCAGCCGATGCCCAGCAGTTGCGCCCCACTTTCGGCGATCATGCCGTGCAGCGCCCGCAGCGTACCGCCCGAGGCCAGAAAGTCGTCGATAACCACCACACGGTCATCCGGCCCCAGGAACTCGCTGCTGATAAACAGGTCAACGGCCCCGCCCTTGGTGCGGCTGACCGATTCGCCCCGGAAGGCCGGTTCCTTCATCGTCAGCGGCTTTTTCTTGCGGGCATAGACCATCGGCACGCCCAGTTCCATGGCTGCGCTGATAGCCGGAGCGATGCCGCTTACCTCGATGGTCAGAATCTTGTTAGGCCGCAGCGGGGCAAAATACTCAGCGAAGCGCACCCCCATTTCACGCGTCAGGTGCGGCAACAGCTGATGGTTAACCAGACTATCGACCTTAAGAAAGCCGCCCGGTAGAATCACGCCCTGTTCCTTGATGGCCTCGACCAGTGATTGCATGCAGGCGAGTCTAGAGCATTAGGCAGAATTACGGCCCTCGGGGAGAAGCGCCCTAAATGCCCCCACTGCGCTCAATGCTCCTTCTGGATTTACTCTCTGTCTTGACCAAAACGGCTTCTTGGTCAGAACGGCACCCAGGATGGGGCCTGCCCGCTTCCCAACTGCACCAGAATTGAGCGGAATCCGTATGCCAGAGGGCGCCGCCGAGCGTCAGGCAGCAGACCAAAACCGGAACACCTCAGCGGATGTCCCGGCGTATGCAAGCTGGAGTTTAGCCGCCCATGCGGGTGCCGGGGCCGACCTCGTAGACTGCCTGCCAGGGTTTGTAGGACGTGCTGGTGCGGTCTTGGTGGGTACCCGAGGCGTCTTTGATAGTGCGGGTAATGTAGAGGTTGTAGCCGTCGGCGGCCCAGTCGACCTGATTGACCTGTCCGGGGCGCAGCTTGGGGCTGACCACGTACTTGGGGGCCGGGTGCGGCGTGCGCGACAGGATGGTCGCGGGGCTGACATACACGCTGCGCTGCGGCTTGACGGTGCCCCAGACCTCGACCACCAGACGGCTCTGGCGCGGGTAGTTGATGGTCTTAAGCATAATCGGGCCGCCGGTGTCGTTCTTGAACTTGAGGTCCACGCCAGGGTCGTACACGGCGGCCTCGAAGCCGACCTGCGGCTCGTAGTAGCCCACGCGGTAGGAGTGCTGGTTGCGCTCGACCACCGGCAGACCTGCCGAGTACAACGCCCGGAAAGTGGTCGTGCTGACCTGGCATACGCCGCCGCCCAGGCCATCCACGGTACGACCGCCGCTGATAATCAGGCCGCCCACGAAGCCGTTATCGGGCGAAATGCCGCCCAGGTTTTGCAAGAAGCTGAACACCCCACCGGCAGGCACCATCGCCCCGTCAATCTTCTGGGCCGCGTTGGCGACGTTGATGCGCCGCTCGGGGCTGCTGTGGTAGTAGGTGCTGACGCCGCGCGAAATGAGTTGCAGGCCCGCCGGGTCGGGCAAGTTAGCCAGGGTAATTTCGGGCTGGGCCGCCTTCGAGGGAAAGATCACCGTCTTGGCCGCCGGATCGACGATGGCCTTCTTGAAGGCGTCAATCGCAGCGGCTTCATCGGTCACGCGGCCCGCTTTCTCGCTGACCTTGACATATTTGCCGTCTTTCCAAGCATATCGGGCGTTTCTGGCCGGTTCGTCAATGTAGGTCATCATGCCCTTGAAGGCGTCCTTGATGGCCTTGTCATCTAGCACAATGCCCTCGGGTTTGACCCAGTAGAAGTTGGCAAGTTGCAAGGCTCCCAGGCTGCCCACCCGGTTGGTACCGTTCAGCTTGACTGTCATTGGGCGCATCAGTTTGTTGCCCAGCGCCGCGAGGTCTTCGAGCTTCTGCCCACCCTTGCTGGCCTGCCAGGTGGTCATAGGAACGCTGAGGGTCGTCTGCGCCGGATTGGCAGCGTACGCCTGCGCGGCGGCGTCGGGGTCGGGTTTACGACCCGGCGTTTCCGGAACGGTGACGACATATTTCATGGCGCGGCTGTCAAAAGCCACCGCACCGTTTTTGGGCTGCGTGCCCAGAGTACCGGTCATTTTTTCCAGCGTCGCCCTGGCAACTGCGGGATCCACACTGGTCTTTACGGCGAAGTCCTGCGCCTTGCCCTGCCCCAACATACCCTGAAAACGCTCCAGCAGGGTGCGCTGGGCGGTGTACTGCTGCGCGGCCTTGACGGGCGTCTGAACATCGGCGCTCCAGCCCAATGTGGTGGCTGGCACTGTCCAGCTCTGGTCGGCGGCCTTGACCGTGACTTGTGGAGCCGGATTGTGCTGCGCTACTGCGGTGGCCGCCTGTTCCGGCGTCATGCCACCGACTGCCACGCCACCCACCTTAAGACCGGGGGCAAGTTTGCCGTTGTCCTGCCCGGCCACCCCGACCGCCAGCGCCCCGCCCAGCAGCGCTACCGTTATTGCCGCACCTAATCCGTACCTCGTTCCAGACGTCATCAGTTCTCCAGTGTATAGACCCGGAGCTGACTCATGGTGAACAAGACCACACCGGCTCTGTACTCAAAGTCGGCTGGAAGGTTTGGAAGACTTCGGCATCCTATGCTCTGCGGGGCAAAGCGTCAACCGAGGGGGGAGGGTAGACCGGCGCCTGTCGCCACCATGGGATGAGTAGCCAGGAAGGTCGCTTTCACTCGCTTGCCCTTAAGCAGCCCTCGGTAAAAGTGAACCGCCCAGAGTTGCTTGCACAGCGGGCTTAGGCGCTTTTGCCAGACCCGCGCAACTGTAGCCAAGAGCGCCTTATCATCGGCTTTCGGCGCCCACACCCAGATTCTGGGCGATGGCCTGAGCGACTTTTTTCTGTGTGTCCGCCACCTCGACGGCGACGTGTTCACCGCCCCCCAGGTCCATCACGAAATGGTCGCCGTCAAGCCGTACCCGTGACAGAATTCGTTCCTCACCTCCGGGCCGGGTGGTGGCCCGCAGCTCGACAAACTGGCGCAGCGGCGTGCGGATGACTTTGGGGGCCAGGATTTCCTCGACCTGAAAGATGCCGCCGGAATTGTTCATGGTGACGCCGATAAGCACCGGTGTGCGGTGGCCCCGTTCGATGACCACCTGATCGACCGCCAGCGCACTGATCGAGTGAATGTCCACGCTGCCCAGCGCAAAAGCCTTGCGCCCACGCCCCTTGGTGATGTCGGTGCCGTCGGCCACCGCTGTGATGCCGCCCTCGATGGTCAGCGGCGGCGGGTTGAGGTCGTGGCAATTGATACAGCTGAGGATAAAAGACCGGACTTTGGTGCGCTTGAAGGGATCGGGGTACAGCGGCCCCATAATCCGGTCGATGATCGGCAGCGCCAGCATCACCCCGTGCGCCTCGTGGCCTACCCGGTGAATCTGGTTGCCGATGTCGTGCAGCATGGTACCCAGAATGACCGCCAGAAAGGTATCATCTGCGTCGCCAATGCCACTTTCCATGAGGTCGCCCTTGACCCCGCCGTCTAGCAGAAGCTGCGTGATGGCCATGCTCGCCGCGCCCGTGATGAAGGCGTGGACGCGCCCGTGGTCGTTGTAGCCCAGCTTACGCATGGTGATGTAGTTCGACATGTCCCAGTGGGCCAGGGCCTCGGGGTCGCCGCGCAGGGCCTCGTAAGCGGCCAGCGCCCGGGGATAGTCGCGCAGATCAGCCCGAATCGCCGCGCTCGCCTCGTCGATCAGTTTGGCGCGGGGCGTGGCAAATTCGATGGTGCGTGTCGCGGCTGCGCCCGGCTGACCCCCGACCTCCTGAATATTGCCGCCGGATACGCTTAGCCGGAACTTCTGGCCGTCTTCGGTGGCCTGGGGTTGAGCGCTGCCCCCTGCCACATTCGGCCCCCTCTGCTCGGTCACGGTTTATTCTCCTTTAAAGTCGGCCCTGCGTTTTTCCAGGAAGGCGCTGGTGCCTTCGCGGAAGTCCTTGGTCGCCACCACCATGCCAAACAGGTCGGCCTCGATTTCCAGGCCCGCGTCCAGCCCGGTGTCCAGGCCGCGCCGCACCGCTTCTTTAACCAGCGATAGGGCAATCGGGGCATTTTTGATCATCTGCTCGGCCACCTCCCGCGCCTTGCTTAGTGCGTCGTCGGCCACATAATTGACCAGGCCCATGCTCAGGGCTTCCTCGGCCCCGACCTGGCGCGCCGTGAGCATCATGTCCAGTGCCCGCCCCGCCCCGATCAGGCGTGCGAGGCGCTGCGTGCCGCCGTAGCCGGGAATGAGGCCTAGCGTCACTTCTGGCAGGCCCAATTTGGCCTTAGGCGAAGCCACACGCACGTCGCAGGCCAGCGCCAGTTCCAGGCCGCCGCCCAGCGCAAAACCTCCGATGGCCGCGATGACCGGAATGGGCAGGGTACTGACCTGGTTCATCAGGTCTTGCCCGGCGAGCGACACCTCGCGGCCCCCATACACGCCGTCTACGGCAGCCAGTTCGCTGATGTCGGCCCCCGCCACAAACGCCTTTTCTCCGCCGCCCGTGATGATCAGGGCGCTGATCTCGGCATTGTCGGCAATCATGTCGAGCGCCTGCGAAATCTCCCCGATGGTTTCGCCGTTCAGGGCGTTGAGGGCCTTGGGACGGTTCACTGTCAGTACCACCAGTGGGCCGTGCTGGTCGAGCGTGATGTTCTCGAAGTCGAACTCATCCAGAAGCAGATCATGTTGGGTCATGACCCTATGCTAGTGCAGTTGTGTTTGCGGGGCGTGATTTGCCGGGCCTGCGTGTTGATCTGGCGTTGTGAAACTACCGGCAGGACGGCTTCGACCGCTGCTCAGCTAGGCTGCAGGTCACATGAGATGAGAGATAAGGCGAGCACGCTTCACAGATCACCTTTTCCTGAAACTTCCGGCGCATGGTAGAGACATGAAAAAAATACTCTCGCTGGTGCTGCTCAGTTCTCTTGCTACCGCCTCGGCTGCTGGCCTGACCGGGACAGACCGGGTTTTTCTTGCCAACGCCGTTCGTGGCAACAACTATGAGATGCAAGCAGCCCGCCTAGCCCTGCGGATGAGTGCTGCTCCGGATGTCCGTTACTACGCCAACATGATGCTGCGTGACCACCGGAAACTCGGCGCAAACGTCAAATGGGCTGTGGCTCAGGCCGACTCCGCGATGACGCTCCCCAAGACCGTGACGTATAAGCAGGCAGATATGCTCAGGAACCTGCGCCTTTCCGGTCGCCATTTCAATACGGTCTACCGCCAGCAGATGATCAAGTCGCATAACGAGACCTACCAGCTGTTCGATAAGTACAGCCGGGCGAGGCAGGCCAACCCGGTCTTGCAGAACACGATCAGCGCCGCCAAACCCACGGTTCGCATGCACTGGGATCACGCTCTCCAGTTGCCGCGTTGAACTAAGCGGCTCAGTCCGGATTCCGGAGAGCTGAGGTCAGAACTAGGGTCAATCTCAGATCTAGCAGTCAAAACCGGCAACAGAAATGTTGTGCGTGGCCTGAAAGAAGGCCAAGTTGGGGGGCCACCAGCGAGCGCGGCTAGAGGCCCCTCTAGGAATATGGACACGGGCAGAGCAAGCACCACACACACACGTCACCGTGAACTATGGTGACGTGTGCGTGTGTGGCGGGCCTCCCGGCGTAAATCGCGTATCCATTGGCCTTGATGGTGCTACCTGCCTGAATGCTGTTCAGGATGCGGGCTAGATGGTGCGCTGCTGAACAGTGTCACACAGACGGCCCTGAGTGACCTATGGACTTAGAGCTTGACGGTGCCGTTCTGGCCCATATTGGCCTGCTCGTGCTTGAGCATGCCCTTGGCTAGTTCAAAGATGCTGCGGGCCTTGCCTTCGCTTTCCCAGAATTCGGCTCCGTGGGCGCTAACCTTGATCAGCTGGATGTTCGGGTCTTCCTTGCCTTCGGGGTAGTACGCCTTGTAAAAATCGCTCCACAGTTCGTCAAGCTTGGCCCGGTCATCAATTAGTTCGCCGGTGCCAGTGATGCTCACGAATTCGCCCTTTTCCGCCGAGGCGTAACTGACGTTCACCTGGGGACGGCTCTTCAGGTCGGCTGCGTACTCGCTGTCTTTGGCCCCCAGAAACCACAGGTCGCCGTCGAACTCCTGCTGCTGGGTCGTCATCGGGCGGGCGTGGATATGGCCCGCATCATTGACGGTGCTTAGCATGGCAAATTTGATGTCCTTGATGAACCCTGCGATGATATTGACGGCCTCTTCACGCGTGGGCTGCTGGCTGGATTGTTCGCTCATGACTCTACTCTGAAGCCTAGATACTTCCTAAATATGGGCCTAGACCACCCTTTTAAGGAAGCCCTCAGATTGTCTAAAAAAACGGTCAAGCTCCGGCGGCTTTTGGCGCCTGTACCTTTTCGGGAACGTTGCGAACAAGCAGCACTCCCAGGATGAAGAAAACGGCGGCGATACCGAAGACCAGCGTGTAGCCGAAGTTTGCGCCCCGTGCGTTGCCCCAGTCGAGCAAGGCCCCCTGCGGCGCACTGCTGAGCTGCGGGGCTGTGAACGCAACGTGCCAGATGCCCATGTCGCGGGCGTAGCTGCTCTGGCTGGGCATGGCGTCGCTGCCGAGCGCCCAGTCCACGCTGGTAAAGGCCCCGAAGCCCAACCCGAACAGGCCTGCCAGCAGCAGCGCCACCGCGAAACTGGGTGCGAACAGCAGCAAAACGGCGGCTAGGGCCATCGTTCCCCCGGCTACGTAGATGACCGGTTTGCGCCCGGTGCGGTCACTGAGGCGTCCCCCGATAAGCGCCGAGAAGATGCTGCCAATAATGATGCAGGCCAGCATCTTACTGGTCGCGTCGCCAGGGTTGACCTGCCGCAGCACGTCTTTGTTGTAATACTGTAAAAAGGGCTGCACGCTGTACTGTCCCAACGAAAACAGCACCCGAGTCAGAAACACCCACAGAAAAGGCTGATGCGCGAACAGCTGCCGGATGCTCATGGCCGGGGCTTTGGCAGCGGCCACTTCCAGATGATCGGCACTGGCCGGAACGCCCCGCAACGTGACCAGCGCGGGCACCAACAAAAAGACCGCGACCATCACGAAAGAAACCAGGGTCGGCAGGTGCAAGGCCCCGATCACCAGGGCGCAAACGGCCCCCAGCAGTTGCCCGCTGGCTTGCAGCATCGCCATCACGCCACTGTACCTGCCCCGCGTCTCAGGCCGGATCAGTTGCGGAATCAGTGCCGCGTAGGGCGCAGTCGCGTAATTGTTGCCGAACTGCACCAGCATGAAGCCCAGCACGTATACCCAAAAGCCGCTCAGACCGCTCAGGAAAGTCACCGCCAGCGCCATAACCGCCAGCCCCGCCAGATTGACCCCGACCCCCAGCCGGATGTAGGGCAGCCGCCTGCCGGTGCGGTCGCTCTGTGCGCCGATCAGGGGCGGCAGGGCCAGAGCGATGATCGCGCCAATTCCCGTTAGGAGACCCAGGTAGGTGCCCTTGTGCGCGTCACCGACAAAATGCACCACGTTGGCGGGCATCAGGATCAGCAGCAGCACCAGCCAGTGAAAGGCCGTGCCGAACCAGAAGGCCGACAGGACATAAGGACTGGGAACCGGGGGCTGCGGATCAGGGAACTGGGGAACAGGTAAGCCGGGCGGCTGAGACCCAGCGGAAGGCGGCGCAGACAGGTGAGTCATCTTCCCCAAGTCTAGAGCAGTGACCCGGCACGCGACGCGCTTAAGCCGTGGCCGACCGGGGAGACGAGAGCGCAGCAGGTGCGGCCGCTTCGGGGCGTCTATCAGGTGCCCAGTCATCAAGTGGTGCCCAGTCAGGCCGCGCCGCTCACAGCGCCGTTAAGCAATTGCCCCAGCCGCTCGCGGGTAAAGGGCCGCTTGCCTTCTAGCAGCCCGCGCGTTCCGGCGTGCAGGTGCCAGTGTTTGCTGCCGCCCATCAGCCGCAGACTGACGCCGCCCAAATCGACATGGCGCGGGCTGACTGCCGCCACCATCAGCGGTTGACGGCCTGCACTGACGCTGACGCTCATGACGGTGGTTGGCAGGTCATAGGGGCGTTCCATGCGGTAGATGTAATCCGGAAAGTCGGCCACCTTGTGGAACGTCAGGCCGCGTGCGTTTGCCTCGGCGTCAATCCAGCCGAGCAGTTCGACCCACTGGGTATACAGCGCCGCCTTAGTTCCGTGCTCCATATTCGACTGTGCCATTTGCAGGCAGTCTAGTGCATCTGCTGCGTTCCGGGGGCAGTTCCACGCCGCCCACTTTGCGTGGAAGAGGTTTTTTTGACCTTCTAGGGAGCTCCCGGCTACAGTGATGCGGGTCTGGGAAAAGCGCCAAAACCCGCCGTGCAACCAGCTAAAGCCCCCGCAAGGGTGGAGGGAAACCTCGCCCCGACCGAGCCGTACATCTACCAAAATTGTTCAGCGTGCAATGAGCCACCCCGAAATCCTGAGTTCAGTGGCCCACGTTATTTCCCGGAAACACCGCCACTCGCCCGACCATGTAAGCAGCGCCGTACAGAAACAGCGTTACGGCGGGCAGGTATTTCAGGCCCTTCTTGTGTTCGATCATGCCTCCCTTGATCAGCATCTCAATCAGGTAGAGGCTGACCAGGGCAAAAGCCGTGTACATCAGGTGTTCGCCGTCGCGCACAGGGTCTACCTTGTAGCCGTACCGGGTCAGGCCGTGGCCGACATCGGTGGCGCTGGCGACCTTCAGCCCACCGACCGCCAGAATCACCCCCGTAACGGCTGGAAGCAAGAACGCCGCCCACGTCAGGCGCAGCCACACCAGAAAGCCGAACCGCACCTGCGTTTTCAGCGCGGGCCCGAAGCTCCACACGAAAAGGACAAAGGTGAATAGCGCCAGTGGCGTGGGAAGCAGTGGCGGCAGCTGCGGAAACAGGTTGGGGATTTCGAGGTCGTGAATCAGTTTCAGAAAGTCCATGATGGGGGCGTCCTTAAGCTTCCGGGAGCGTCAGTAGACTCTCGGCGGGCAGGTAGGTGCCGGGGCGCAGCGGCGCGTCCTCACCGGGGCGGGTGATGGTCATGCCGTGCGGCAAGTCGGCCAGCAGGATGTTCGGCCCGCTGACACTGACCTTGAGGCCAGTCAGCGCCGGAGCGCGGAATTCGTCGCCCAGATCGGTAATCCCCGGATGAATCATCAGGGCGTGAACGCCGTATGGCCCGCAGACATGCAAGGTAACGCCCTCGGTTCTCAGCGTCAGCGGCAGCCCCAGGCCCACCAGCGACCCCAGCGGCGCGTGTGGAGCGCGGGCACGCTGGGCAATCGCCACGCCTAGCAGCGTACCGGGCCGGATCAGGTCGCCCGCGTGCAGCAGGCGGGTGCCCTGGCTGACCTCGATGTCGGCGGGAATGTTGAGCAGCCGCATTCCGTCGAGATTCTGCTCGGCCCGCATTCCGCTCAGCAGCGGCACTTTAGCCAGCATCCCCAGGTCGAAGGGGCCGCCCAGCGGCGTCTGAACCGAACTGACCTCGCCCCTGTCCGACACCAGCGAAAGCAGCCGGTCCTCGCCGTACTCGATTCCCTTGACCGTTGGAATAGCCGTGCCAATCAGCTGGGGCACCACCGGTTTGCGGGGACGCCGCGCCCGCCGCAGCAGCAGCCCGAAGCCCAGCAGCGCCAGACCTAGCAAGACCAGCGCCAGCAGCCCGATTTTCCAGGCCGCAACGCCGCGCCTGCCCTGCACGCTGGGGTCAGGTTCGGTGGGGGCCAGCACGTTGGGCGGCGTGCCTGCCGGAGCGGTTCCAGTACCGACCGAGATGGCGGGCAGCTCCACACTACGGCCACTGCCCAGCATCAGGCGCGGGGTGATGTTTTGGCTCACCTGACTGCCGGTGTTCCGCAGCCGCACAGTGAAAAAGCGCGAACTGGGCAGCCGCTCGACGCTGCCATCCAGCCCGTTGGCTCCGGCGGGCAGGTGTAGCCCGACCAGCGGGCCTTCCAGATTGAGGGTCGGGGCCGCCCAGTAGCGCAGGGTCACGCTTTCGCCGGGGTTCAGGGCGCGGTCGGCGCCGGGGTTCAGCCAGCGCATGCCGGTGCCTTCTTGCCCCAGGTTCAGCTCCAGCAGGGTGTAGCGTGGGCGGCCCCCGATCAGTTTGGCTCCGGGCGTTATGGCTCGCGGGGCACACAGTAGCGCGGGCGTGCCGTAGGGCAGCCGCGCCGGGGCACGCAGACTGGCGACGCCCCCGTGCGCCGTGTGGTCAAGCAGGTCCAGCCCACTTACATGACTGGACAGGTTCAGAGGCGTGCCGTCGGCGTAGGGCGCGGGCACACGGCTGGCGTCGGTAACAATAACCCGCTCGGTGCCGATACCGTCGCCAACCAGATCGGGCACACCACCCACGGGCATGGTCAGGCCACTGGCGTAATCGCTTTGCAAAATGGCCTGCTGCGCCTCCTGAGGAATGGCCGTGCCCAGCGCGATGTAGGTCAGGCTGTCGAGCGGCCCACGGTTTTTGAACGATGAGATGGCCTGCTGCGCTGTGACCTTGCCGCCGACCTCGTTGTCTATGCCGTCGGTCAGCACGTACACGCTGGTCATAAATGCGCCGTCGCTCTTGAGGGGACTGAGGGCGGCATTCAGGCTGCTGTACAGATAGGTCTTGCTGCCCTCGGCGGTCAGTGCCTTCAGGTCGCTGATCAGCCGGGTCTGATCGCCGGGCAGCTGGTAGCTCTTACGCTGGTGCAGCCCGCTGTCGAAGGTCATAACCTCCAGCTGGTCGGGCTTGACGCTTTCGACGTAGGCCAGAATCGCCTGCTTGACCTCTTTGAAAATGTCAGCCTTGCCGTCGCCTAACCCCCGCATGCTGCCGCTGGTGTCTAACAAGAAGATAGCGCGGGTACGGGTCGGCAGGGGGCCGCTGGGCAGCGCGCAGCTTATGCTGGGCGGCGCGGGCGTCAGGGCGCTGGCCTTTCCGGCACAACATCCTGCACAGAGGGCCAGGCCCAGAAGGGGGCCGTACAGCGGCTTACGGCGGCGAGGGAGGACACGCATCGGCCTCTCATTCTGACGGTCAGGCGCCGTAACCGGAAGCGGCACTTTTCTGGCCCCGGCTGAGACGCCAGACAAAACAGCCAGTAGAACGGCGTTTTTCATCTGCTCCACCCTACAAGAAACGGGAGATTTATTCTGTCCATAGCGTAATAAGCTTGACCCATTTCACTGGCGATAGTATACTGGAAGCCTCAAGGGGACCGTAATGTGCGGCCCTCTGTTCAATGATTGACGATCCACGCGGCTTCAGGCCGTAGATCAGGAGCACCATGACCCAGACCGAAGATCAGAAACTGCCCGAGACCCAGGCGGCCAGCGCAACTGAAACGCCAGAAACCGAAACATCAGAAAACGGGACGCTGCATGTTCGCCAGCCGCAGGTCGAGGAAACCCGTGAGCAGGCCAAGGCTGACTACACCGCCGCTGACATCAGCGTGCTCGAAGGCATGGACGCCGTGCGTAAACGCCCCGGCATGTACGTGCAGGGCGGCACCGGCGTCGACGGCTACCACCAGTTGCTGACCGAGATCATTGACAATGCCATCGACGAGGGCCTGGCCGGGTACGCCACCGAGGTCGAGATCACCATGCACGAGGACGGCAGCGCCACCGTGACCGACGATGGGCGCGGCATTCCCGTGGACATCATGAAAAGTAAGGGCCGCCCCGCCATCGAGGTGATCTTCAGCGAGTTGCACGCCGGGGGCAAGTTTGGTGACGGCGCGTACAAGGTCTCGGGCGGCCTGCACGGTGTGGGCAGCACGGTGGTCAATGCCCTCTCGACCTACCTTGACGTGACGGTCAACAAGGGCGGTAAGCTACACCACATCCGCTTCGAGCGCGGCGTCCTGACCCAGCCCCTCGAAGTGCTGAGCGATACTCCCAGCGACGTGAAGTGGGCCACCAAAGTAACCTTTCACCCCGACCAGACCATCTTTAAGGAATTCGATAACGTCTTTGAATATGACCGGATTCGCCGCCGCATGCGCGAACTGGCCTACCTGACCGGCCTGAAGATCGTGCTGCGCGATGAGCGTAAAAACTTGCACGGCGGCGAGATCATGGAAGAGGTGCTGCACGAAAAGGGCGGCATCGCTAACTTCGCCCGCGCCCTGGTCACCGACAGCGAAAAGCTGCTGTACGACCAGCCGATCATGATGAGTGGCAACCACAGCGGCGTGAACGTGCGCGTGGCCTTTATTCACGCCAACACGTATTCTAGCGACAACATTCTGACCTACGCGAACATGATTCGCACCCGCGACGGCGGCACGCCGCTGACCGGATTCAAGACCGCCTACACCCGCGTGCTGAACAAATACGCAGCGTCTAAAAACCTGATCAAGTCGGGCAACCCTGTGCCCAGCGGCGACGACCTGCTCGAAGGGATCTACTGCGTGGTCAGCGTGGAAGTCGGCGACCCACAGTTCGAGTCGCAGGCCAAAGTCAAGCTGCTCAATAGTGAAGCGCAGACGGCAGTCAACGCCATCGTGGGCGAGAAGTTTGCCGAATTTCTTGAAGAAAATCCTAAGGTTGCCAGAACAATCATCGAAAAGGCCGCCGAGGCTGCCCGCGCCCGCGACGCGGCCCGTAAGGCCCGTGACCTGGTGCGCCGCGCTAATCCGCTTGACAATGAGGATCTACCCGGCAAACTGGCCGATTGCTCGTCGCAAGACCCAGCCGAGTCCGAACTGTTTATCGTGGAAGGGAACTCGGCAGGCGGCAGCGCTAAAGGTGGGCGCGAACGCCGGTTCCAGGCCATTTTGCCCCTGCGCGGCAAGATTCTGAATGTAGAAAAGGCCGAGCTGAACAAGATTCTCAAGAACGCTGAAATCCGCAGCCTGATCGGGGCCATCGGCGCGGGTGTGGAAGGCACTGGGGACCGGATGCACTTTGACCTCAGCAACCTGCGCTACCACAAAATCGTGATCATGACCGACGCCGATATGGACGGCGGGCACATCACTACCCTGCTGCTGACCTTCTTTTTCCGGTACATGCGCCCGATTGTCGAGCAGGGTTATCTGTACATCGCCCAACCGCCGCTGTACAAGATGACTGTCGGGGCGCAGACCAAAAACAACAAGGGCCTGTACCTCTTTACCAACGAGGCACTCAAGGAGCACGTCGCGGAGGCAAACAAGGCAGGCAAGAAGTACGAGATTCAGCGCTTTAAGGGCCTGGGGGAAATGAACGCCGAGCAGCTCTGGGAAACGACCATGAACCCCGAAACGCGCGTGCTCAAGCGGGTGAGCATCGACGACCTGATCATCGCCAACGAGGTCTTCGACGCTCTGATGGGTTCGGACGTGCTGCCGCGCAAGGACTTCATCCGCGACAATGCCCGCTTCGCCGAGATCAGCGTTTAGAGCATTTGACATAAGAATGTTTTGCGCTGTTGACCCTCCCCCTTGTGGGAGAGGGCCTGGCGGGGCAACGGGGGAGGGGGCCAGGCCACCAGGCAACGTCTTTTGGCAATGCCCTAGAACCTATCAGGCTAGCAAGCCGAGAACTGGGTGCAATTTACGGACTCTTAGAGCTGCGCCGCTGGGCCAGCAGGAGAGAAACGGGTTCCGGACGTGGAGTTGGCCGCCAGGTGGCTGGGCGGGTTATCAACGAAAAAGGCGGCAGTTCGTATAAGCCCGTATGAGGGGCCGGGTCACGCTCGCAACGGTATCTACGCTTTGGGCCGGAGCGTACTTCTTGGAATCTTCCCAGAGCGCCCGATAAGCCGCAATGGAAATCCTGAACATGTTGCTGAAGTGTCATGCTCGTGTTTAGAGGCTGTCTGAGGCCCTAACCATGGGAAATGTTTTAGGCTTTAACGGTGGAACGCGCAGCTTACCCTAGCGACCT
>NZ_JAGLBG010000139.1 GCF_018260405.1 Deinococcus sp. | reverse complement strand
CGCCGAACAGAAGCTCGGTTCCCACACTGATAATTTCTGCTATAGGCATAACAACCTCACTGAGTATAAGCGAAAACGGAACAAGATGCCAGAGGGAGACCGGGCTTCGCTGTGAAGTTCGCACTCTACTGGCCCGGCTGCTTTGCACAGCGCCAGCCAGGGACTTTGCCTATGCGGAACGCGGCTCAGGCTGTTGAGCTTGACGGTTCCCGACCTGCCCCGTTGTCTGCCCCGTTGTCCTGATACGAACTGCGCTCAATTCCGGCACACCTCGAAAAGCGCCGCCTGCGCCCTTGCCCGCCGCTCCCTACTGCGAAACCCGCGTCTTTTCCTGCTCGCCTCCACTTGGACTCAAGTCAACGCGGCGCGGGTTCAAGCGGCAGTCCGTATTAGAACACCACTGCCCCGAGCAGCGCACAGCCCAGCACCACGGCCCAGGCAGGCGCTCTGGCCGCAGTGAGGGCAGCGTAGGCCACCAGCGCCAGTGCCAGGTGCCGTCCCGAGTGAATGCCGGAGGTAAAGACCGGGTCGTACAGCGCCGCCAGGAGCAGGCCCACCACGCCCGCGTTCAGGCCGTTTAGGGCGCGGCGGGTGTCGGGCCGGGCCGCCAGACCTGCCCAGAAGGGGAGCGCCCCGAGCATCAGCAGCAGTCCCGGCAAAAACACGGCGACCGTGGCAATCAGGCTGCCCAGCGCCGGGGAAAGGCGCTGCTGGGCCGCTCCCAGATAGGTGGCAAAGGTGAACAGTGGCCCCGGCACCGCGTTGGCGGCTCCGTATCCAGCAATGAAGGTGTCGGCGCCGAGCAACTGCGGCACGAATCCAGCTTGCAGCAGGGGTAGAACCACGTGCCCGCCCCCAAAGACCAGCGCCCCCGCGCGGTAGGTCGTGTCGGCCAGGGCAAACGCTGGGCCCAGCGGGCGTAGCAGCGGCAGCCCCAGCAGCAGCGCCGCCCAGCCCGCCAGCAGGATCAGTCCGGTGCGGCGCGGCAAAGCGACCTTCAGCTGGCCGGGCAGCTGCCCGGCCCGAACCGTTGCCGTACCCGGCAGCCAGCGCCACCCGATCAGGCCGCAGAACAGCAGCCCCAGCAGTTGTGTCCAGGCGCCGGGAACAGTCAGTAACGCCGCTGCCGTGCCCAGCGTCAGGCCCACGCGCAGTTGCCCCGGTCGGCCTTCGCCCGCCACCAGACTGCCCCACATTCCAGCCACCGCCTGAGCGACCACCGCCACCGCCGCGACCTTCAGGCCCACCAGCCAGCCCGCGTGCCCGAGAGGCCCCAGCCGCGCCACGAGCAGCGCAAAGCCGAACATCAGCAGGGCGCTAGGCAGGGTAAAGCCCGTCCAGGCCGCTAGGGCGCCGGGCCAGCCTGCCAGCAGGAAGCCCGTGGCAAAGCCCACCTGGCTGCTCGCCGGACCCGGTAGAAACTGCGCCAGCGCCACCGTATCGGCGTACTGGGCGTCGCTTAGCCACCTGCGCCGCTCTACAAATTCGCTACGGTAAAACCCCAGGTGCGCGACCGGCCCACCGAACGAGGTCAGACCCAGGCGCAGAAAGGTTAAAAAGACTTCACTCACGGATACAGTCACCAGAACCTGAGTTTAGGGCCGTCATGTCAGCCCCGCTTCGCCTGGCGGGTGCATCCCACCCTACTGGTCATCACCGTGCTCAAAGCGTGTCCTGGGAAGCAGCTTTATAGGACGCTGCTGGCAGAAGTGGACTCGTGCCAAAAGGCGGCGCAGGGGTAAGTGGTACAGCCCGCAGAGGGGGGCGCGTGACTGGCACAGTCGAAACGGCCTCGCTTGCCACCCCTCCCATTTTGCTGGCCTTTTTGGTGGCCAGGCCCCCTGACCTGGCCCTTGTACTCTTTGCGTCCGGCCCGCTAGCATGACACGCTACGCCAGCAGGCCGCGCCTAAAGGAGGTGATGACGTGAATACCGAACATCTGGACCCCGGAGAACCGCCCAGTTTGCCCCCCACGCCATCCCTGTACCTGGAGGACGTATGCGTTATGTCTCAACCCAAATTCTGATTCAGGCGGCGCTGGCTGGTGGGCCGTGCTGACCTATTACCGCAGCATCGGCGGCAAGCTGACCACGCTGAGCAGCTATACCGAGGGCTGCTGGATCAATGCCGCAGCTCCAACCCCCGAGGAACTGGCCCGCGTAAGCCGCGAAACGGGCCTGGACCTCGACTACCTGTCTTACCCGCTCGACCCTGATGAGCGCTCCCGCTTCGAGCGTGATGAGGGCCAGCTGCTGATTATTATGCAGACCAGTTACCGCCTGCCCGAGGAAAGCGATATTCCTTACGACACGGTGCCGCTGGGCATCTTGCACACCGACCACTGCCTCGTGACCGTGTGCAGCCTGGAGGAAAATCCGGTCGTCAAGGACGTGCTCTCGGGGCTGGTGCGGCGCGTGAGTACCGTCAAGCGCAACCGCCTGACCTTGCAGCTGTTTTTGCGTAATGCTCAGCGCTTCCTGATCGACGTGCGCCAGATCAACAAGCGGGTCGACGCCATCGAGGACAAGCTGGAAAACAGCCAGCAAAACCGCGAACTGCTCGACTTGCTGAAGCTCGAAAAGAGTCTGGTGTACTTCATGACTGGTCTCAAGGCCAACGAGGCCATGATGGAGCGCGTCAAACGTGACCGCATCTTCGAGATGTATGAAGAAGATGCCGACCTGCTCGACGACGTGCTGATCGAGAATTTGCAGGCTATCGAAATGGCGACCATCGCCAGCAACATTCTGACCAGCATGGCCGGAGCCTTCGCATCTGTCATTTCCAACAATGTTAATCAGGTGGTCAAGGTGCTGACCGTAACCACCATCCTGGTCGCTATTCCTACGCTGGTCAGCGGCTTTTTCGGTATGAACGTGGAGGGCCTGCCGTTTCATAGCAATCCCGCCGGATTCTGGCTGGTCATGGCCGTCGCTACTGCGCTGGCCGGGGTTATTGCGTGGCTCTTTTACAAGTGGAAGATTTTCTGAAGCCTGTTTTCCAAAGCCTGTTTTTCAAGGCCTGGACGTGCTTGGGCTAGCGCGTTCCGTCGAAGCCGCCCGCGCAGCCTGCCCCGCTCTCGGGTGCGTCCTGGGCCAGGCCGTAAGTCTCAACGAATAGCCTGAGGTTCTCGTCGTCGGCGCTCTGGGCACTGACCTGGGCGTTCCAGACGGTCAGTACGATGGGTGCGGGCAGGTTCTCACGCGGCGAGAGCAGTGATAGGGCCGTCACGGTCTTCTTCGTTGGGGTTTTTTGCTGACTGCCCTCAGGTTGGGGCACCGTGACCTCGATGGGTGTTTTGAGCACGGCCACCAGTCTAGTCAGTTCGGTAGCGGCCAGTCCGGGCTGGTAGGTCGCCCAGACCGCGCCCCGCGCCAGAGTATGCACGGCGTACTCGTCGTAGATGGGAGCCGTATACGCGCCGCAGCTTTGCCACAGGGCGTTATAGGGGCCGCCCGCCGGGGGAGAGCCGGGGTAGTCCACCGAGCCGCTCCGAACGTCGCCCCCCTGATACTGGAAGGTTCGCAGGCCCACGATTTCCTTTTTCGGGGCGGGCGGGGTACAGGCGTTCAGGGCCAGGAGCAAAGGGGCCAGCAGCAGGGCGGTCGGGACGGCGCGGTACATCGGTCTCAGCTTAACGCCTGTATGCGGCGCGGCGGCTACAGGCTCGTAGGGTCCAGCAGCAGCGCGTCTTCGGCCTCGAACGGCTCGGCGTACTTCACGCGCAGCAGGGTGCCCCAGTAGGTCAGTCGTCCCTTGCGCCGCTCGATGATCTCGGGCGTCACTGTTTCGGAAACGTAACCGCCCGCAAACTGGCTGCGGTGAGCATAGATGGCCGCTTCCCAGGGGTCCATCACGTCGCCGATGTCCACCAGCACGTTGGCGCGGATGTCGGCGTTGCCCTGGTATTGCAGCACGCGCTGCACGCGCCAGGGTTCGCCCGCAATCTCGGCCTTTTTCAGCGACGCGAGGTGAATGGCCCGTTTAGCCAACTGATACGTCCCGAAGTGGTCGGGGTGGCGGTCGAGGTGGTGCGGCACAACCAGCACACGCGGCTGCACGGCCCGCAGCGCCCCGGCCAGTCCCTGCGCCCCCTGCGGCGTGTCGGCCAGGCCGCCATCGGGCAGGCCGAGTTGCCCGCGCCAGCTTAGGCCCATGATCTGGGCGGCCTCGGCGCACTCGGCTACGCGCTCCTCGGGGGTGCCCTGGGTGCCCATCTCGCCGCGTGAGAGTTCCAGCACGCCCACCGCTTTTCCGGCGCGGGCCAGTTTGATCAGGGTGCCGCCCGCGCCGATCTCGGCGTCGTCTGGGTGCGGCGCGAGACAAAGCCAGTCGAGTGGGCGAGGGCTGCCATAGATGGTCGTGAGCATGGCCGCATTGTGCGTCAAGTCGCCACGGCCTAGTTCAGGGCCGGGACAAGGCTTAGAGGCTGGACACTGCTTTCTTGAGCACCTCGGCACTGGCTTTGAGCGCCTGCTCTTCTTCTTGGGTCAGGTGGGGCATCACGGTGTCTTGCACGCCTCCCGCCCCCACGATGCGCGGCAAGCTCAGGCACACGCCGAATTCGGGGGTAGGGGCACTGACGGTCAGCACGGCGCGGCGGTCTCCCACAATGCGCTCGACGATGCGGGCCAGCGCCGCCCCGATGCCGTAGTAGGTGGCCCGCTTGCCCTCGATGATCGCGGCGGCGGCGTCGCGGGTACCCGCTTCGATCTCGCT
>NZ_JAGLBG010000138.1:265-4852 GCF_018260405.1 Deinococcus sp. | reverse complement strand
GTTCCAAAAACCGCTGGTAGTACAGCAGCCCCCGCGAAACCTGCGTCTGCTGAAGCAAAATCTCGGCCACCCACACGCGGTAGGGGTCACGCCCACCTTCATGGCCTAGCCGCCAGGGCAGGTCGCGGCCCTGGCGATCAAACCAGCCGAGCAGCGACCGACGCACTTCAGGAATGGAGGGGGGTTGCACCGACGCAGTGTACGGGCCAGCGCAAGCCACGACCGCGATACAGGAGACAAAAAGTCCCTTTCTCCCAGCTAACCGTGGGAAAAAGAGACTTCAACAGATTTTTCAGGAGCGCCAGCACCGTCGCGTCGTTTGCGCAGGTTTCGCGCAGATCGGTTCGGCGGTTACGCGTGCACAGCCCCGGAAGGCGCCATCAGTAAGCCAGTTCACTCTGGCCTGGGGTGCGCACGCGGCGGCGCACGCCCAGGGCATACTCTGACAGTTCAGAGAGTAGGTCGGCCATGCCCATACGCAGCAGATACTGCCCTCCCTGCAAGGGGGTCAGCGCCAGGAAGGGTGGGCGTGACAGGGTTTCCAGGATAATGTTCAGTTCGGCGGTATTCACGCCGCTGCCCAATCGCTGGGCCAGTTGCATGACGCTGATGATGCTGTTGGCCGGTTGCTGGGCCAGACTCAGCACCACGAAGCTGAACGCGCCGCGCTGCGCCAGGTGAGCGCTGACCAGTTCCGCGATGCTGGCCGCGCCTGCCAGATCGAGGTTTCCGGCCCGCCAGTATCCACGCAGGTCAATGGGGCTTAGGGGGGTCAGGCGGGCGTGGTCAGTCAGGGCCACCAGCGCCTCACGCGTCACGCGGGAAACTCCCTCGGCCCGCTCGGCCTCGTGGGTCAGGAGCAGCTTGGCCTCGTCTTGCCCATTTTCCCAGGCAGGCTGGGTCATGGCCAGCGGATCGGCGGCCAGCAGCACTGTGTAGCCATGCTGCGGCCCCAGATCGGCGCTCAGGCGCATCAGTCCGGACGCCGGGTGAGTCAGCTGGTACCCGGTCAGGCGAGCAAATTCGGCGAGCAAATCCTCGCTCTGGTTGCCGGTTCCTGCACCCTTTTGCGTCGCCGCGCCGGAAGCAGCCGGAGCAAAGAGGGCCGCCACTTCGCGGGCCGCCTCACGGACATCCGGCCTGGCCTCGGGGCGCGGGGCCACTTCCGTTCTGGGTTCGTTCCGTTCTGGGTGCTCGCTCCGGGCCACGGGCGGGGTGGCCGACTCGGAAACGGCCTCAGAAACAGTGGGCCGCTGCATCCTGACCTCGCGCACATGTGGCGTACTCGACACGACCACCCGCTGGGCGTCGGGCTGCTTGGCAACCGGCTGGCGCGGTGCGGGCGCGGCGGCGTGGGGCTTGACGATGGTCTCGACCTCATAGCGCCCCGGCGTCATGGGCGTAATGACCATAACGTCATTAACCCCCAGATTCTGAGCGTGGTAGAAGGCCCCGAGGCCACTGACACACATCCGGTTGCGCTCGACCTGAACGGTATGTTCAGTTCCACGGTCATCGATGAACTGCACCGGGCCGTTTTCAGGAAAGAACGACTCGTTGTACTTGAGCAGGCGCATGCTGCCCTCTTGCAGGCAGGAGCGGGTGATGATGTAGCGAATTGGGTTCACGAGGTAAAGCCCTCCGTTAAAAACGAAAATCTGGTCGCCATGCTGGCGGTTGATCTCGTATGAGTTGCAATGTCGAGCAGTGCAGAATAAACCTAGCAGATAGAACTGGAAATTTCCGGCTCTCTACTACGCCTTAGTGTGACGCGAAAATCCGTCAGGATCAAATATTTCAGGGCAGTTAGAAAAGAAAGAGACCGTTTATTATGTTTTGAGCAGAGCAAACGGCTTGCTTTCACCTTTAAGCTTACTTTCGCGGATCTTGGTACGGCGTCCAAAAGTTCTGAAGTATCGAGCCGTAGTACGCGGCTGTTGATGCTGGCGCTGTGCAGCGTGCCTTTCTGAATCTCTCCGACCACCCGCTGCGGCCCCAGCCTGACCGCGCCCTGAATGCCTTCTAGCAGGCTGATGGCTAGACCCAAACGCCCCGACCTTCCGACCGAAATGAGCTGGCGGTATGTGAACGAGGTGTACGCCACGCCCGAGCCGATGCACTTCTGGGTCAAACAAGGGCGATGGGGCGGGGCGTCGCGGCTTCACGCCTGCCCTGTGGCTGCATAAAGTTGACTAATGCTGAATACCGCGCTATAGTTGTTGACATCACCGCCCACAGAGGCGGCTTTTTTATTGCCGGGTTGTTTTAGAGTTTTATACAAGCCGCACAATGGGAACTGCCATGACTTCTCCCTCTCCGCCCAGCACTACCATGCTCAGTAGCCCTACCACCACGGTCGCGCCCCGCCCGGTGCAGGAGCGTTCGCTGCTGCCGGACGTGCTGCGCGGCGTGGCCCTGCTGGGGATTTTGTGCGTGAACATGCAGGACTTTGCGGCTTTCAGCGAGTGGCAGCAACGCGGCATTGACCGCGCCGCGCAGGTGCTGACCGACATTTTGGCCAATGGGCGGTTTATCAGTCTCTTTGCCATGCTGTTCGGTTGGGGCGCGGCGGGGCTGATTCGGCGGCATGGCCCCCGGCTTTTTCTAAGGCGGCATCTGGTGCTGCTGCTAGTCGGGGCACTGCATTTCGTGCTGGTGTGGCACGGCGACATCATCAGTCTGTACGCGGTAGCTGGGCTGTCGCTGCTGGCGCTAGCGGGGCGCAGCGAGCGCGTGCTGCTGGGCACGGCCCTAGTGTGCGGCGGATCGTGGCTGGCCGACACGCTCTGGAGCGCGGCACAGTCCCTGTCTTACGGCACTTTAGAGCGCTCGGGCACCTTTCCTGACCTAAGCGCTCAGGCGACCTACCCGGCCCTGGTTGCGGGGCGGGCCGCCGAGTTTCCGGGGGAGTTGTGGGGCGGCGCTTTGTATAACGGCCCCTGGCTGATCGCACTGTTTTGTCTGGGGGCCGCCGCCTACCGCAGCGGTGTGCTGGCCCGCCCGCAGGAGCATGTGCCGCTGCTGCAAAAGTTGGCGAGGTGGGGCACGACGCTGGGCCTGCTCCTGGGCATGGTGCTGGCTTGGCTCAATACCCGCCCCGACTACGCCAGCAGTCTGTTTGCCATTCCGGTACGCATGGGCGGTGGCTTGGCAGGCGGACTGGGCTACGTGGGCCTGATCGGGCTGTTGACGGTGCAGGGCCGCCTGGGACTGCTGCGGCCCTTTGCCCAGAGCGGGCGCATCGCCATGAGCAATTACCTGGCGCAGAGCCTGGTGATGACCACCGTGTTTTATCCCTACGCCGGGGCACAGTGGGGGCGCTGGGGGGCGGCGGCGACGCTGGGGCTGGCGCTGGCCTTCGGGCTGCTTCAGGTGTGGCTCAGCGGATTGATCGTGCGGCGCTCCGGCAGCGGGCCGCTGGAGAGGCTAGTGCGGCGACTGGTCTACGCTGTACCGGCAGCCAGAAAATAGGGCGAGGGCCGTAGTCCCCGCCCTAGCTCAGTTTTCCGGCTACTCTTTGTTCTCGTCCTCGTCGAAGTATTCAAACCTAAAGGTGCCGATCTCGACGGTGTCGCCTTCGCGTGCTCCGGCCCGCTTGAGGGCGTTGTAGAGACCCTGGCGCTTGAACAAGTTGCCCAGGTACTCGGCCGCTTCTTCCATGTAGCGCGAGAAACGCACGATCTTTTCCTCGAAGCCGCCACCATGGATTTCCCAGACGCGCTCGGGCTGCCCGTCATTGATGACACCCACGCCTTTGGCCGCCGGATCGATGCGGAAGGTGAGGGTTAGCGGGGCCTCGGTCAGGGTATCCGGCTCGATTTGCAGCGCCTTATTCTGCGCCCACAGTTCGCGGTCGGGCATCATCTGGAACAGCGTCTCGCGCAGGTCGGGCAGGCCATTGCCTTCCTTGGCGCTGACCTTGAGCACCGGCAGACCGAACTCGGCCAGTTCCGCCTCGACCATCTCGGCGATGTCCGGCTCGACCAGCTCGACCTTGTTCAGCGCGATCAGCGCGGAGTTGTCCAGCAGGGTCGGGTCGTAAGAGCGCAACTCGGCCTGAAGCTGGCCCAGTTCCTCGACCGGGTCACGGGTCACGTCCAGCACGTACACCAGCACGCGCGTGCGGCTGATGTGGCGCAGGAATTCCAGGCCCAGCCCCTTGCCCTCACTGGCTCCCTCGATGATGCCGGGGATGTCGGCGAGGGTAAAGCGCTCGTCGCGCCCGTCTCCCCAACTCTCGCCGCGCTGCACCACGCCTAGAATCGGCGCGAGGGTGGTAAACGGGTAATCGGCGATCATCGGGTTCGCCCGCGAAAGTGCGGCCAGCAGGCTCGATTTGCCCGCGTTGGGATAGCCCACCAGCCCCACGTCGGCGATCAGGCGCAGTTCCAGGCGCACGCGGCGCTTCTGGCCCGGCACCCCCAGCTCGGCAAAACGGGGAGCCTGACGGGTGCTGCTGGCAAAGGTGCTGTTCCCGCGCCCACCGCCGCCGCCCCGCGCGATGATCTTTTCCTGACCCACGCGAATCAGATCAGCGATGACCTTACCGCTGTCCTCGTCAAAGGCCGTCGTACCTACTGGAACCTC
>NZ_JAGLBG010000138.1:0-244 GCF_018260405.1 Deinococcus sp. | reverse complement strand
GCTACTTCGATGTTCAGTACGTCTCTAAAAGCCATATCGCACCTCCTCTGTCGGTGCAGTCTAAAAGTCAAAAGTCTAGGCGTCTAAGCTTTGGTAGCTCTTAGACGGACTCCGGTTGAAAGGTTGGTCAAGCCGTTCAATCCCAGCCGGACTTAAGTCCGAGCAGAGCGGACTGCCGTCTGTAACACCTCGGAACTGGGCCAACCCTACGCCCGGAATCTGCATTAGACAGACCCTTAAAACC
>NZ_JAGLBG010000137.1 GCF_018260405.1 Deinococcus sp. | reverse complement strand
CGTCTTTGGGTACGCCGATGTGCATGTGCGGAATGCTCCGCAGGAAGCTCAGGTCAAACACACCGTTGTGCGTCGCGCCGTCGGCCCCCACGATTCCGGCGCGGTCGAGGCAAAAGGTCACGTTGAGGTTCTCGATGGCGACGTCGTGCAGTACCTGATCGTAGGCCCGCTGCAAAAAGCTGCTGTAGATCGCTACGATGGGCCGCAGCCCTTGCAGCGCCATGCCTGCCGCAGTCGTGACCGCGACTTCCTCGGCGATGCCCACATCCAAATAACGGTGCGGGTGCTTGCGGCTGTACTCCACCAGGCCGCTCCCCTCGCGCATGGCCGGGGTAATCACAAAGGTGCGCGGGTCCTGAGCGGCCAGTTCGGTTACGGCGTCTCCGAAGGCGGCGCTCCACGAGTAGGCGTTAGTGGCGTTGAACTCGCCGGTGGCGGGGTCGAATTTGGCAGGGCCGTGCCAGTAGATCGGGTCGGCCTCGGCGTAGCTTAGGCCCTTGCCCTTTTTGGTCAGCACATGCAGGATGGTCGGGCCGTCGAGGTCTACCAGTTTTTCCAGCAGCCACACCAGTTCCTGGACGTTGTGGCCGTCTACCGGGCCGACGTAGCGCATCCCCATCGCCGCAAACGGGTTGACGCTGGCGGGGTCGAAAAAATGCCGCGTGCTGTTCTTGGCCCGGCTCATAAAGTTGGCGAGCGGCTTGCTGATGGCCTCGACGGCCTTTTTGCCTGCGCCTTCGCCCTCCTGAAACCACTTCTGCACTTGCAGGCCGCGCATGAATTTGTTCAGCGCCCCCACGTTTTCGCTGATGCTCATCTCGTTGTCGTTGAGCACGATCAGCATTTTGGGTTGCAGGTCGCCGATGGTGTTCAGCGCCGCCAGCGCCATGCCCCCCGTCAGCGACCCGTCACCAATCACGGCCGCTACGTGGTAATTCTGGCCCAGGGCGTCCCGCGCCATCGCCATGCCCAGCGCGTTCGCCAGGCTGGTGCTGGCGTGGCCCACGGTAATCGCGTCGTGGGGCGACTCGCTGACCTTGGTAAAGCCGCTGAGGCCGCCTTCTTTCTTGATGGTAATCATCTGGTCGCGCCGACCGGTCAGAATCTTGTGGGCATACGCCTGATGGCCCACATCGAACAAAATCCGGTCGCGTGGCGAGTCCAGCACGTAATGCAGCGCGGTGATTACCTCTACAGCTCCCAGGCTGCTTGCCAGGTGCAGGCCGCCCTGCGAACACACTCGCACGATTTCGTCGCGCAGCTCCTGCGACAGTTCGGGCAGCTGCTCGCGCGTCAGCTGCTTAAGTTCCTGTGGGCTGCTGATCTCGTCGAGCAGCGGGGTGCCTACGATAGCCCTGGGCAGCGCCTGTAACTTGGAGTTCTTAGTCACTTCTCACCGACTTTGGAGGTGAAGTTGCGGCCAGTCATCAGCAGGGCTTCGGGCGTGCGGATATCGCCCACATACGGCGTGAACCAGTATTGCTGCGCCGCCGGAAACAGGCCGCCTACCGTGTCGGTGATCTGGCGCGTGACGACCCACACGTTGTAGGTTCCAGCGGGCGTCTTAACCTGGCGGTAATCCTGCACGTCGTAGCGGTATTTCAGGGTGCCGTTGGCCTGCACCTTGCCCGCGTCGTCGGACACCGTGACCTGGCTGCTGCCTTCCCAGCTCAGGCCGACTTTCCAGGCTCCTACCGCCGGGGCTTCCTGCCACGCCGGATTCAGGCTGATGGTCACGCCGGGCTTACGGAGGCCAAAGAGTTTGACGCCGCTGTCATCCACCGTGCGGTACCACGTCTGCTCGGCGCCGCGCCCGGTCATCTGAGCGGCCAGCACCGGGATGCCGTTAAACACGGTTGGCCCGAGCTGCTTGACGACGTAGGGCGCTTCGGTCGAAACGTCGCCTTCGGGCAGATAGGTCCAGGCCAGTCCCGTTTCGCTGGGATAAAACGACACGCTGCTAAAACTAGTGGTCGAGGTGATCACGGTGCCGCGCTGCTGCTGGCGCGGTGCGCAACTGCTCAGGGCAGCGGCGCAAGCGAGAACCGTGGCAGTGACCAGCAACAGGCGGGAGGCGGAAGGCATCATGCGCATCATTCTGTCAGCATTTTCCTTTCTTGAAGGCGTGACAACCCCCAAAAGCATGACCTTCCTGTCATGTTCAGTCGGTGTGCGCCCGCTGGGTCACACAAAGAGAAAAAAGAGAGACAGGCGCTTGGCCCGCCTCTCCCTCAAAATCAGTTCTGAAGACTTACGCGGCTTGCGCTCTCGGCGCAGTGGGGAAGCGGTCAGGCCCCATCCTGGGTGCCGTTCTGACCAAGAAGCGGTCAAGCTTGCTCAAGCGAGTCCGTCTTGACCAAGAAGGTGCCACCTGTGCCTTCATACCGCGCAATCCGCATCTTTTCCGACTCGCTTGCACTTGGATTAAAGGCAAGACCTTTCAACTCGGGCGGACTCGTAGAGTTGCGCCGCAGAGCGAGCAGGAAAGAAACACGTTCCGGGCGCGGGATTGGCCACCCAGCACCTAGGCGGGTAGTCAACGAAACAGACGGCAGTCCGTATGACTATTACTGCCCGTTACCCTGAACCTTGGCCTTGAGGGCGGCCAAGGCGTCGTCCACGTCTTTGTCGCGGCCCAGGTCCTTAAGCTGCGCGTCGAAGTCGCCCTCGGTACGCAGCTGGGTCATGGCCTTGTTGCGGTCTTCCATACCCGCAACCTTCTGTTCCATCTCGTTGAAGGCGTTCATTGCGCCGCCCGCCTTGTCGAAGCCCGAAACTTTTTCCAGGGTGGCCCCCGCCTGAGCGGTCTTCTGACGGGCCGCCAGTAAGGTCTGCTTGGACTGCATCTCGTCGATCTTGGCTTCCAGGGCGCGCAGCTGAGTCTTGAGCTGGTCAATGGTGCTCTGCTGAATCTGCTGCTGCTCTTGGAACCCCTTGGCGAGGTCCTTGTGGTTCTGGGCGCGGCGCAGGGCTTCGCGTGCCAGATCTTCGCTGCCGCCGCGCAGGGCTTCTTCAGCCTTCTTCTCATATTCGGCGGCCAGGGTGCTGTTGGTGTTGGCTTCGCGTTCCAGCTTGGCGGCCTGGGCCATGGCACTGGCGACTTCGCTACGGGCATCACCGTAAGCGCCTCGCATATCGCGCAGCGCCTGGTCGATGATCTTGGCGGGGTCTTCCGCCTTGGAAATCAGGTCGTTGACATTGGCACGCAGCAGTCGGGATAAGCGGTCAAGAATAGTCATAGTTGTTCCTCCTCCATTCATCATTACGCAGCCTGCCCGCCAAGGGTTCCATACAAATTCACCCCGCGCCCTTTTCTCAAGGGACGCTGAAGAGCACATGAACCAGACTGAAGCGCTCCCCGGAGTCAACCTCGCTTGACCATCGTGGTGAGCATTCTGGTGCTGCTGGTGGGGCTGGAGCCGGAAGTGCGCCCGGCGTGTTCCTTCCGCCAAACCTGGCGGCGCAGCTGTGCGAGTTTATACGTGAGAAGCACTGTCGTCTACGAACTCAGTGTGCTTGGCCCTTCATTGGCCCAGAAAACCACATCAACCAACCGCGTCATCACCGGTTGGTGCGGGTTTACTGGAAAACGATGGGGGTAATGCCCACGCTGTCGGGGCCGCAGGCAATCGTGATTCCCTTGCCCGCGTCGGTTGTGGTGCAGCCTAGCGCCCGCAGGCCCGAGACAGGGTAGATCAGGTTCTTGCCGTCGCTGACCGGAGCCAGGGGTAAATCCACGTTGCCGCCCGCCCGCTGCGCCGTTTTCGAGCCGGAAGTGATGGTGATGGCCGTCTGGCCCGCCACGTTCAGGCGGTACTTGCCGCCGCCCAGGTTGACCACGTTGACCACGCCCGCCAGGTCCCGGTCAAGCAGGTAGGGTTGCCCCTTGACGACTCCGGCAGGCGCGGCAGGTTTGGCCGCTGCTTTAAGCGTAATTCCGTCGATAACCACCAGAGACTCGGTGGGCGTCAGGGCGCTGAGCAGCACGAAGGCTCCCAGCTTGCCGTCGGCGCTTTCGCGCACCAGTAGGCTGCTGGCCTTGCCCGCCGTTTTCCAGTCGCCCAGCACCAGGTTACCCAGGCTGGACTTGATGGCGGGTTGCAGGCTGCTGGAGGCGGCCTTGACGTACAAGCACACCGCCAGCTGGCTGACTTTCAGGTTGGCCGGACAGTTCAGGAACTGGCCCTTGATGGCCCGGTTGACTGTGATGGCGGTGGCGCTGGCTGATGGGCTGGTTAGTCCGGAGGCCGCCACTACGCCTGCGCGGGGAGCTACTGAAGTGGTCACGGGGGCTGGACTCGCCGCCTTGGCAGGCGCAGGAGTTACTCCCGTCGGCTGTGTCGTCTGGGCAAACGCGGTGGCACCCATCAGCAGCAGATTGAGTGTCAGGAGAGTCCTGAATTGAGTTTGAAAGCGCATGGGAGCATCTTAGTGGCCCCGCATGAGAACGTCACTCATGTGCCGTGCCCAGAAAAGGCTGCCTGGCATGAACAGCCCTGTTCAGAAGTTTTTCCAAACCTTGTCTTCAGCACGGGACTACTTAATTTTGTCGCTGGATAGCTTGGCAAAAAGCTCGATCTAAGCGGCGATCTTGACTGGGACGGGAAATGCGTTGAACGCGGCCACTGTTTTTGTTTACTTGCCGTGCCTGTTAGGAGACAACACGCAAGCAGGAGCCGTATTTCTTTCTATGCGACAGAAACAAAAATAAAGATCAGATCATACAATTAATGACCGGGAGTTTTTCTAAGTCGTGAAGAGTTTCACTGTGAGCATAACAGCAGAACAGTATGTTGCGGCGTGTGGTCACTCCATCCTCCCGTCCTATCCGTGCGCGTAATGCTGAAGAAAAACAGCAGCGACGCGGACAGATT
>NZ_JAGLBG010000136.1 GCF_018260405.1 Deinococcus sp. | reverse complement strand
GGCGCGATTGTGGGCGTGCAACCCTTCGGCGGCTACAACATGAGCGGCACCGACAGCAAGGCGGGCGGCCCGGATTATCTGGCGAACTTCATGCAACTCAAAACGGTAACGGAACGCTGGTGATGGTTGATAAGTAGCTCCCGGTTACAGTTCCGCGTATCCGGGGAAAGCGCCCGAATCCACTCTGCTTCTCAGCTTTACAGACGCACTTCTGCCAGGAGCTCCTTTTTACCGGCTCAATCTGTTCGGGGTAGTGAAGGCATCGAATGAAGGGGTCGGCGGTGTTTTTCCGACGTGCCCATCATTCGGAGCGCTGCTCTAACTAGAGCAACCGGGCGACTGTTGCAAGAGGTCTAATGATTGGAACCTTAGGAAACTAAAATGTAATAGATCTGCTACATTGGTTATGTCAAGCTCATGTCATGAACAGCAGCCACCTAACTCCCGAGATTCCCGCAGAACACAGGGCACTTATCGTGGTTATTCGGATAGCTCACCGCACACTGACCCGGTATTATCAGGGTGATTTACAGGCGCTCGATTCACTGAATCCCAAAGTCGCGGCCTGGCTCGAAACGTACGGCTATCTTGAAATTTTGCACGTCGAGGACGGCGTGCGGTACATAGCGACGCCCAAAGCCCAGCGCACGATCCTCAGCTCGGCTGCCTGAAGCGCAGGTTGGGGACAGAGGCGGAAACGAGCAGGCCGCGCCCCCACCAGCATCATCTTGCTCCCCGGCCCGCGCTTTTGCGTACACGACTGCTGCTGACTCCGGTTTTTCGAGTATGTCCTTCAAGTCCCTGACACCGGGCATCAGCTCCTCAGCGTCGGGCAGCTCACAATGCTTCGTGAAGTCGTCTTGCTGAGCGTGTTCGTGTCTTTGCCGTGCTGTCCCTGCGCGAACCGCTCAAGCTCACTGATCTGTGGGCCGGGCGGTGTCTTCTGGGCGGGGTCTATTTTGTGTTTAAGGACACATAATGTCCGGGCCAACTGGACACCAGCAAAAGAATACGTCTGAACTTCCGGCGGCGACATGTTAGCCTTCCTCGACAGCCTACCGGAGGAAAAACGCCCGCCATGACGACGCTCGAAGAACTGATGAACGCTCCTGCCCCTGCCAGCGCCTGGGTGCTGGAACGTGACTGCGCCGAAACCGGACTAGACCCGCAGGACATCCGTGACGAGATGCTGCGCCGCATCAGCGAGATGCGCGGCAGCATAGAGCGAGGGCTGCAAAGCGACGCCAGAAGCATTACCGGCATGGTGGGTTGGAACGCCAAGGGCCTGTGGGACGCACCCGACGTGCTGCAAGCGCCGTTGCTCAGGCGGGTGCAAGCCTACGCGATGGCCGTCAACGAGGAAAATGCCCGCATGGGCCGCATTGTTGCCGCGCCTACTGCGGGCAGTGCCGGGACCATTCCGGGGGCGCTGCTGGGCGTGGCCGACCACCTGGGCATCCCCGACGAAAAGCTGGTCGAGCCGATGATTCTGGCGGCAGGCGTGGGAAAGGCGATCAGCAAACGCATGTTCATTTCAGGTGCGGCGGGGGGCTGTCAGGCCGAGATTGGCAGCAGCGCGGCGATGGCGGCGGCGGCGGTAGTCGAACTGCTCGGCGGCACGCCCCGCGCCGCCATTCACGCGGCCAGCATGGCTCTGATGAACACCATCGGGCTGGTGTGCGACCCCGTGGGGGGCTATGTGGAAGTTCCCTGCGTAAGCCGGAACGCCTTTTTTGCCGTTCACGCGGTTAGCGCGGCGCAACTGGCGCTGGCGCAACTGGAAAGTTTTATTCCGCCCGACGAGGTGCTGGGCGCAATGGCCTCGGTGGGCCGCATGATGCCCGCTGCCCTGCGCGAAACTGCCGACGGTGGGCTGGCCCAGACCCCGACCGGGCTGGCCGTGACCGCCCGCATGGAGGGCCAGCCGCAGGACGGCGAACTGCCCGGTGGCATGGTCGAATTGCCGATGGCCTGAGGCTAAGGCCCGGCAGATTTAGAGCAGTTAAGGAGCTGGCGGATAGTGGTGGCATCATCGCCCCGAGCGGACTTGCAAAGTTGCGAGGCAGAGCGAGTAGCCAGGAGTAGTGGATTCAAGTTCCTTAGCGCACAACACGCTGGTTGTAAGCCATGCACCTGGGTCTAAGTCTTTCAGAACTTCAATCTGGTTCAGTCGGGGAGGCTTGGTAGCCTTGACCAGTGCAGGGGCCTGAGCGCGTCCCGACTGAACCAGAATTGAGCGGAATTTGTATTACAGCGGCTCTATTTGGCCGCAATACAATCGATTTCGACTGCGGCGTCCATGACTAGCCCGGCGGTAGCGAAGGTAGCGCGGGCCGGATAGGGCTTGACCATCCAGGCTTTATAGGCTTCGTTCATGGCCGCGAAATCCTTAATGTCTTTGAGAAGCACGGTGCATTTGACGAGGTTACTCCGGGTGTATCCACTTTTCTTCAAGACGGCCTCGATATGCTCCAGGGCCTGAGTGGTTTGTGGCCCCACGCCACCAGGAACGAGATGCTCGCCACTAGCATCATTTCCAATCTGACCAGCAAGGTAAATGGTCGTGCCGACCTTGACGCTCTCAGAGAACGCATACCCTTCTGCTGGCAAGTAGGTGACGTGCTGGTAAGGCGTAATGGCAGCGGCAAGTGAGGCGGTGGTCAGCAGCGAGAGGGCCAGAATTTTCTTCATGTTCTCAGTATAGAGATCAGATTAAGCCGAGCTGAGAGATGGCCCTCTGAACTGAAAGTAATACGGACTGCCGATTGAATCTGGTTATATCTGCTTCAAGCTGAGCGGGGGCGAGAAGGAGGCTTGACCGCTGCCTAGCTGTACTAGTATTTAGCGGAATCCGTATAGGCTGCTGTGGCCTCTGGACTATTGAGAGGCAGCACACACTCGGCGACAGGGCCGCGCCGGGCCGCTATACTTTTCAGGTTATGCGTACCGTCACGGTAGGGACGCGGGGAAGCACACTTGCACTCGCTCAAACTCGCTGGGTTATTGCCCGCCTCAAAGAAGAATGGCCGGAAACCGACTTCCGAATGCAAACCATTAGTACCGGTGGCGACCGCAACCGCGAGAGCCTGCAACAGCTGGCCCAGAAGGGTGATAAGGGCTTCTGGGTCAAGGAAATCGAGGACGCTCTGCTTCAGAAGAAGGTGGACATCGCCGTTCATAGCCTCAAGGATCTGCCCACCGAACAGCCCGAGGGTCTAGAAGTCTCTTCTATTCCCAAACGGGTGGATGCCCGCGACATACTGGTGGGCCGCGAGGGTTTCAAAAAGATTGCCGAATTGCCGCAGGGCGCACGCATCGGAACCAGCAGCATCCGGCGCAAGGCTTTTTTGCGGGCCTACCGCCCCGATCTGGTGGTCAAGGACCTGCGCGGCAATATCGACACCCGGCTGGCCGCACTGGGCAGCGGCGACTACGACGCGATCATCCTGGCCGCGGCGGGCCTGATTCGCGCCGAGCTGCGCCACTACATCGACGATTTCATCGAACCCGACATCCTGCTGCCCGCTCCCGGACAGGGCGCCCTGGCGCTGGAAACCCGCTCGGACGACGACCTGACCATCGAGGTCGCCTACGCCATTCACGACCACCTGACCGACGACCGGATTACCGCCGAGCGCGAGTTTCTGGCGGGGCTGGGGGCAGGCTGCATGGCCCCGGTGGGGGCCCACGCCAGTGTGAAGGGCGGCCAGCTGACTCTGGAAGGCTGGGTGGCGGCTCTTGACGGCGGCAAGGTCATTCGCGGCGAGACCACGGGCGACCCCGCCGAATGTGCCGACATGGGCGCGGAACTGGCCGCCGATATGCTGGGCCAGGGTGCGCAGGAGTTGATTGAGGGAGCGCGGGCTTAAGCCCTGATGACGGCCCTCATGCCGGCCCCGGGCGAGTCCAGCAGGCGGCTAGCTCTTATTCACACGGGCGGCACCATCGCCAGCGGGCCGAATCCCGACGGTTCTGGCGTGCTGCCCCGGCAAGCGCCGCAACTGCCCGGCATGACCGACGTCGTGGTCAGCGAGTACCAGCCGTTCAACCTGCCCAGCCCGCACATCACGCCCGCGCACATGCGGCGGCTGGCCACACTGGTGGGCGAAGTGGCCCCCGGCGTGGACGGCGTGGTTATCACGCACGGCACCGATACCCTGGAAGAAACGGCCTTTTTTCTACACCTGACGCTGAATTCTAGCGTTCCGGTGATCTTGACCGGCAGTATGCGCCACGCCGCCGAGGTGTCGTGGGACGGTCCCGGGAACCTGCTGGACGCCGCACAAGTCGCACTGTGTCCCGAGTCGCGGGGGCGTGGGCCGCTGGTGGTGTTCGGGGGCGACATTTTCGATGCCCGAACCGTCACCAAGGTGCATACCAGTTCGGTCGATGCATTTGGCGGTTATCCCGGACCAATCGGTAGGATTGACCGTGTGGGCGACTCGCCACGCGTGCATTACTTTGCGCGTCCCGAAACGCGCCCGACCTATCAGTTGGCCGGTTCCGACGCACGGGTCGAAATTCTGTACGCCTATGCGGGTTGGACAGGCGAAGGGTTTGCCGAGGCCGCCGCCCGTGCCGACGGACTGGTTATTGCCGCACTGGGCACGGGAAACCTGCCTGCCGAATTGCTGCCGTTGATTGCCCGTAGCCGTAGACCGGTGGTTATAGCCACACGCACCCATGCCGGGCCGATTTTGCCGGTCTACGGCTACGCGGGCGGCGGCGCGACGCTAGTCGAGGCCGGAGCCATTCCCGCCAGCTTTCTGAACGCGCACAAAGCCCGGCTGCTGCTGCTGGTTTTGCTGAGCCTGGATTATGGCCCGCAGCAGATCAGAGAAGTATTTCAGCAGGGGGCGTTTTAGAGGCTGTCTGAGGCCCTAACCATGGGAAATGTTTTAGGCTTTAACGGTGGAACGCGCAGCTTACCCTAGCG
>NZ_JAGLBG010000135.1 GCF_018260405.1 Deinococcus sp. | reverse complement strand
AATGATACGGAAAACGAGATTACAATAAGACACTGGACTACACTCGAATCCTCTTAATATCTATAGCCAAGTAGATAGCGGGCCTGAAACCCGTTGCCGAGATTCAGTTTGCGGGTTTCATGTATCCGGCGCTTGATCAGATTCTCTCGCACCTGGGGCGCTACCGTCACCGCACCCGCAGCCGCTATCACCTGCCGCTGGTCATCCGGGCGCCCTACGGCGGCGGCGTGCATACCCCCGAGCAGCACGCCGACAGCCCCGAGGCAATCGTGGCCCACACGCCCGGCGTCAAGGTGGTCATTCCCAGCACTCCCGCCGACGCCAAGGGGCTGCTGCTCGCGGCCATCGCCGACCCCGACCCGGTGTTCTTCTTCGAAAGCATCAAGATGTACCGCTCGCTCAAGGAGGACGTGCCGGAGGGCTATTACACCCTGCCTATCGGTCAGGCCCGCGTGGTTACGGGGGGCAGCGACGTGACGGTTATCTGTTACGGCGGCATGGTCGAGGTGGTGCAGAAGGCGGCTGAGGCGGCCCGCGCCGCCGGAATCGGGGCCGAGATCATCGATCTGCGGACGCTGGTGCCGCTCGACCTCGACACGGTTCTGGGCAGTGTCCAGAAGACGGGCCGGGTGGTCATCGTCACGGAAGCGCCGCGCACCGGGGGCTTTCACAGCGAAATCTCGGCCAACATCGCCGAGGAAGCCATCGAATTTCTGCGTGCGCCGATTGTGCGCGTCACTGGCTACGACGCGCCCTACCCGCCGTTTACCGCCATCGAAGACCTCTACCGCCCCAATCCGCTGCGGGTGGCGCAGGCGATCAAGAAGGTCATGGCGTTCTAGAGCAGTTCTCCGTGCAAACTGCTCTAAGTCGGAGGACAACATTAGGTGATGGGCGGCGTGCTGCTGTTCGGTTTTTTGCGGTTCCGGCCTTCCAGTCGGATTTCATCTCCCAAGCTGGGGGATTCAGTCGGAAGCGGTATCAAGCAAGTTTGGCAGCTTTGTCCGGCGACTCTGGACACCCAGACGGTTATCCAGACTTATCTATCCAGTTATGGTACACACCTACCTTGCTTCTAATGCAGACTTGGGTTGAAAGGCTTGCAAGACCTTTCAACCCAAGCGGACTTGTAGAGCGGCGCCGCAGGGCGAGCAGCAGAGAAACGGGTTCCAGGCGTGGAATTGGCAACCCGGCATATTGACGGATTGTCCAATTGGCAGACGGCAACCCGTAGAAGGAGTACAGATGAGGGCATCAGGACTCAACTGGCAGGGCCTCATGGAACAGTTGGAGCAGGCCCTGCCCTATACCGAAGTGTCGGATCAGTCGCTGGCTTACCTGAAGTATCCCAAGCGCACGGTCAGCGTGAATCTGCCCGTGCGGATGGACGACGGCTCGGTGCGGGTGTTCCGGGGCTACCGCTCGGTTCACAGCACGGCGCGTGGCCCCAGCATGGGCGGGGTGCGCCTGAAAGCTGGGCTGAATGCCCACGAGTGCGAAGTTCTGGCGGCCCTAATGACGCTTAAGGCGGCGGTGGCCGACCTGCCGTTGGGCGGCGCGAAGGGCGGCGTGGACGTGGAGCCGGCGACTCTTTCCAGCCACGAGTTGCAGGGGCTGGTGCGGCGCTACACTAGCGAACTGGTCGAGTTGATCGGCAAAAACGAGGACATCCTGGCCCCCGATGTGGGCAGCGATCAGCAGGTCATGGCCTGGATTCTGGACGCGTACAGCGAGAACACGGGCGAAACCCAGAGCGGCGTGGTGGTCGGCAAGCCGCTGAGCCTGGGCGGCAGCTACGGCAGCAAGGATGCCCGTGGGCGCAGCGCCGCGCTGGTGAGCGGACGCGTGCTGGCCGCCTCCGGCCAGAGCCTTCAGCGGGCGCGGGCGGCGGTGTACGGCTACGGCGACGTGGCCCGTAAGGCAGCCCGCACTCTGGCCGAACAGGGGGCGCTGGTCGTGGCAATCAGCGACACCCGCACGGCGGCGTTTTCCAGCAGCGGCCTTGACCTCGACGCCCTCAAGGCGCACCATGACCACAGCGGCGGCCTGGACGGTTTTGCCACGGCGATTACCCCCGACGAATTGCTGGAACTGGATGTAGATGTGCTGGTGCTCGCCTACGATTTTGGCACCATCAACGCTGGAAATGCCCACGCCGTCCGCGCCCGTTACGTGGTCGAGGCCACCAACCGCGCCGTGCTGCCCGAGGCCGAGCGCTCGCTGACGGCCCAGGGCGTGCTGGTCATTCCTGACCTGATCGCCAGCAGCGGCGGTTTGATCGTCAATTACCTCGAATGGGTGCAAGACGCCAGCAATTTCTTCTGGGAAAGCGGCGAGATCGAGGCCGCCATTGACCAGCGTGTGGACGCGGCTTTCGAGCAGGTCTGGGCCTTTAGTCAGGCGCGGAAAGTTGATCTGCGGACGGCGGCCTATGCCTTGGCCCTGAACCGCCTGCACGGGGCGACGGTCATGCGCGGCGTGTATCCATAAAGTTTGGCCTGGTTGTTGGCTGGTCTCATGGTGGTCAACCAATTTTTTCCGTGCTGCACGGTTTCTTTGTACCTACTTAGAGCAGTTCTCCGAAATGATGGGCACGTCGGAAAAACGCCGCTGCCCCCCTTCATTCTACGTCCTGCTCTTTCTTTTTCACTCGTTCCACTCGGCAAAAAGATGGTCAAAAGAGCATTATCTTTTTGCAAAAGGCTCTAAGCTTCCGTTCAAGCTTTGGCCCAATCTTCAAGGAGTGTCCTGTTATGACCGCTTCCCCTGAATCTGCCGTTTCCGGTTCTGGCCCGGCCCGGCCCTTTTCGCACACCATTCCCAGCTACCTTGACCCTAATAACCTCGGCCCCTACGAGATTTTTCTGGAACAGGTCGAGCGCGTCACGCCGTATCTGGGCGAATTGGCCTACTGGGTCGAAACGCTCAAGCGGCCCAAACGCATTCTGGTGGTCGACGTGCCTATTCACCTCGACGACGGTACGGTCGCCCATTTCGAGGGCTACCGCGTGCAGCACAACACCTCACGCGGCCCGGCCAAAGGCGGTGTGCGTTTTCACCAGGACGTCACCCTGTCAGAAGTCATGGCCCTCTCGGCCTGGATGACCATCAAGAACGCTGCGGTGAACCTGCCCTACGGCGGCGGCAAGGGCGGCGTTCGCATCGACCCGCGCAGGTACAGCCAGGGGGAACTGGAGCGCGTGACCCGGCGGTATACCACCGAGATCGGCCTTATCATCGGCCCCGAGAAGGACATCCCCGCGCCCGACGTGAACACCGGCCCGCAGACGATGGCCTGGATGATGGACACCTACAGCATGAACGTGGGCCGCACCGCCACCGGGGTTGTGACTGGCAAGCCCGTGTCGCTGGGCGGCTCGCTGGGCCGCGCCGACGCCACCGGACGCGGCGTGTTCGTGACTGGCGCTGAGGCCATGAAAAAGCTGGGGATGCCGCTACAAGGGGCGCGAATTGCCGTGCAGGGCTTTGGCAACGTAGGCGAGGCGGCTGCCCGCATCTTTCACCAGCACGGCGCAAAGATTGTGGCGATTCAGGACGTGACCGGCACCATCCATAGCGAAGTGGGTATCGACCCCGCCGCCGCACTTAGGCACCTGCGCGAGTCGGGCAAGATCACCGGGCTGGAAGGCACCGAGGAAATCCAGAAAGAAGAGTTCTGGAGCGTGGACTGCGACGTGCTGATTCCGGCAGCCCTGGAAAAGCAGATCACGCTGGACACGGCGGGCAAAATCAGGGCCAGGCTGATTGTCGAGGGCGCGAACGGCCCGACCATCCCCGCCGCCGACGATCTGCTGGCCGACAAGGGCGTCACGGTGGTGCCCGATGTGCTGGCGAACGCGGGCGGCGTAACCGTCAGTTACTTCGAGTGGGTGCAGGATTTCAGCTCCTTTTTCTGGACCGAGGATGAGATCAACAAGCGGCTCGACCGTATCATGAGTGAGGCGTTCCAGAGCCTGTGGGCCGTCAAGGAAAAGCACGGCGTTACGTTGCGCACGGCGGTGTATATCGTGGCCTGCACGCGGGTGCTTGAAGCGCGGGCGCTGCGCGGCCTGTACCCCTGAACGGGTGAGCCTAGAAAACTCGAGACTGAGCCTGGAAAATGAGGCTGAAGACTGAGCCTGCCGAATTTTGCTCCACTGCCTGCAAGTTGCCCCAGTTCAAATGATGAGTGACTTTGCGCCCCCACTTAGGCTCTACTGCTGGGTATGCCTGGTGTCCTCGCTAAACTCATCGACTATTTTGCGCCGCTAGCGACCCGGCACAGTGGGTTTCCGGGCGGCGTGCACCTCTCGACGCCAGAAGTCAACGTGCTGGGCCTCAACGCCGCCTACCTCGGCACTCCCGCTGCCCTGCACTTCGTGGAACAGCAAGGCGGGCAGCCCCGTGTGGTCGCCTCGGAGTTCGTGGTGGCTGGGCAGGATGTCGGCGGCGTGCGGGTCGGCACGTTTGTCGCGGCTTCCGCGCCACCCACTATTCAGGTCGAGCAGGTCTCGCGCCTGCAACTCTGGGTGTGGTCGCAGGTGCTGGCCGAAGCCCATGACACCCCCGAGTGGGGCGGCGCGATTGCCCGCCACCTGGCCCGGAAGCTAGAAGGCGAACGTGACTCTGTGCTGTTGCTGGCCTACGACGGCCACGAGCCGGTTGGTGCCCTGCTGTGGCGGGCCATGGCTGGGGGCGGCGCGGCGCACCTGTGGGGCACGCTGGACGCTGCCGCCGACCGGCCTCTGCTAAACGCCGCCGCCGAACTTGGTGGGGGAGAGTTGCACGTCAGCCTGCCGGATAGCTGTGCGCTGAGCCTGACTGGTGAACAGACGGTGGTCTTTACGCTGCTTCCTTAGAGCGCGTTTAGAGGCTGTCTGAGGCCCTAACCATGGGAAATGTTTTAGGCTTTAACGGTGGAACGCGCAGCTTACCCTAGCG
>NZ_JAGLBG010000134.1 GCF_018260405.1 Deinococcus sp. | reverse complement strand
GACGTTTATTCTGGAGGATTGAAGGCGGCTTTAGCCGCAACCGAACCCCTGCACTTTCAGTGCAGGGTCGTTCAGTTTGGAGCAACAGGTTTGCGCGTTCAGGCGCGGCGACGGCGGCTGCGATCCGGGGTGCGCCGGACGACGGACCTGGTCAGATTGGCTTCGATTAGCCCGAAATCGGTCGGCTGAATCATACGCAGCAGCGTTCGCGCAGGCGTCTGAGCAATGTAGACGTAAGCATTACCAGGCCGCAAAAAGTAAGTCGCGCAGGCTTCTCCCTCACTGTCGGTACCCGCAAGACCAGGGCCTGGCAGATCGGTATCCGGCAGGCGCTGAATCAGGGCGCGGCCTCCGGTAAGCTGAGCCGTGGCCCGCTGCTCGCCCTCCAGGGTTCGCAGCCACAGCACCAGACTCAGCGGGTCGTGGTGCTCGGTGGTCAGCGGAGCCACCGTCTCGTCGCGGCCCTGGCGCAGCGTCAGGAGGCCGCGCTCCCGGTCGAATACCGTCTCGAAACTGGCCCGGCCCCGCCCATCGCCCTCCTGATAGCTTAGGCTTTCCAGTGATTCCAGATTCATCCGGCTCTGCTGCATCCTGCGAATTTCAGGCAGCACCCCGCCAAAATCGGTCTGTACCCGCGTCGTCAACACGCCGCGCTCGACCTGCAAGCTCCAGCTCTGTTCCCCGGCCCAGCGTCCGCCGAGGCTCAGGGTCATGGAAAACTGTTCAGGCACCAGAATGCTGGCAGCCGACCTGGACGTCTTCGCCTCGCCCACTTCACTCCGACTTACTTTAGGCGTGTCACTCCTACTTACTTCAGGCGTGTCCAGAAACTTTCACCCGGCCCCTTCCACTCGGCCCCCAGCGCCTGCGCCACCGTCGCGCCGATGTCGGCAAAGGTTTCGCGCTCGCCAAGGTCGGTGGCGGTCATGCCGGGGCGGTAGGCCAGCAACAGCCCATATTCGCGGGTATGGTCGGTGCCACGCCAGGTCGGGTCGTTGCCGTGGTCACTGACGATAAGCAGTAACCCATCTGGCCCGACGGCAGCCATGAGTTCAGGCAGCGCGGCGTCGAATTCAGCGAGGGCCTTGCTGTAGCCCGTGGCGTCGCGGCGGTGTCCGAATTTGGCGTCGAAATCGACCAGATTGGTAAAGATCAGGCCCGAGGTCTGCTCGGCCTGCGCCCGCCGCATCCGGGCCAGCGTCTTGCGGATTCCGTCGGCGTTGTCGTCGGTATGAATTTCCTCGGTAAAACCCCGGTGCGCGTAAATATCGGGAATCTTGCCGATGCCGACCACCGCCTGCCCCGTCGCCTTGACCATGTCCAGCACCGTTTCGGGCGGCACCAGGCTGAAATCGCGGCGGTGCTCGTTGGCGCGCTCGAAAGGAAAAGTTCCCCGGAAAGGTCGGGCGATCACGCGGGCCACGGCGTACTGACCCTGAAGCAGTTCACGGGCCGCCGCGCACCACTCGTACAGCTGTTCAAGCGGCACCACATCCTCGTGGGCGGCAATCTGAAACACACTGTCACCGCTGGTGTACACGATGGGCCAGCCGGTTTTCAGGTGTTCCTCACCGTAATCGCGGATCACGTCGGTGCCGCTGTAAGGCTTATTGCACAGGTGACCACGGCCCGTGGCAGCGTCGAACCGGTCCATCACTTCGGGCGGAAAGCCGTCCGGGAAAATCTGGAAAGGGTGCTCTAGCTGCACGCCCATAAATTCCCAGTGACCGGTGCTGGTGTCCTTGCCAGGGCTGACCTCGCGCATTCGGCCATAGCCGCCCCGAACCTCTGCGCCAGAGGCACCAACTTCCACAGTCGGAATCCGGCCCAGGCCCAGGCCGCGCAAGTGGGGCAGACTCGCCGGGGCCTGGCGCAGGGTGTGGTTAATGGTGTGGGCACCCGCGTCCCCGAAGGCGGCGGCGTCCGGCAGTTCCCCAACTCCTACGGAATCGAGCACGATAAGCGTCACGAGCATGGCCTCAGTGTAAAGCCCCCGTGCAAAACCTGAAGCCCGAGCGCCCGCTGTAATCCGGCTGTCATTCGGCTCACAGACCCCTGATTTGATCGTGCTAGCCTGTGTGGGTGACTTCGCCCGCCCCCACGCCGCCCCTCCCACCGACGCCGACTGGGGCCGCGCAGACACCTGGATTCCCGGCAGGCGGCCAACTGGGAACTGGCCAACTGGCAGCTGGCCGCCCGGAACTGGTGGCCTCGCACCTGACCAAGACCTACGGCAAGCGGACGGTGGTGCGCGACGTGAATTTTGAGGTGCGGCCCGGCGAAATCGTGGCACTGTTCGGCCCCAACGGTGCGGGCAAGACGACCTCTTTTTACATGCTGGTGGGCTTCGTGCGGCCCGGGGGCGGGCAGATTCGCATAGGCGAACGCGACGTGACCCGCCTGCCCATGCACGAGCGGGCGCGGTTGGGGCTAGGGTATCTGCCGCAGGAACCCAGTGCCTTTCGCAAAATGTCGGCCCGCGACAACCTGCTGGCGATTTTGGAATACCAGAAGCTGAGCCGCGCCGAGCAGGAAGCCAAGGCCGACGCGCTGCTGGCCGAATTTGGCCTGACGCACCTGGCAGGCAGTCAGGCGTACCAGATGTCGGGCGGGGAGCGCCGCCGCCTGGAACTGGCCCGCGCCCTGACCACCGACCCCGATTATCTGCTGCTGGACGAACCCTTTACCGGCGTGGACCCCAAAAGCATCCGCGACATTCAGCGCCTGATCCTGGAACTGCGCGACCGCCGGGGCATCGGCGTATTCATCACCGACCACAACGTGCGTGAAACAATTGCGCTGTGTGACCGCGTGTACCTGATGTTCGATGGGCACGTGGGTTTCGAGGGTACGCCCCAGGAATTTGCCCAGGACGAAGACGCCCGCAGGCATTACCTCGGCGACGATTTCGAGCTTTAAGGGGAATTGACGGCGTGCTGTGGCTTTTCGCTCCCTTCGTGCTGCTGGTCTCGGGCGTGGTGGCTTACGCCGCCGACAAGATCGCCAAGAAGGTCGGGCGCAAGCATATGCGCTGGTTTGGGTTGCGGCCCAAGCAAACAGCCACCATCGTGGCGGTGCTGTCGGGTATGGGCATCAGCGCGGCGAGTCTGGCGGCGTTTTTGCTGCTTAACCGCAGCGCCGTAAGCACCATTGCCCAGGCCGACCAGCTGCGCCCGCAGATCGAGGCGCTGCACAGGGAAGTGGCCTCGGTGCAAAAAGACCTTGACGCCGTGCAGCTTGAACGCGACGCTGCCCGCAAGGACGCCGCGCAGATGGTCGGGGAGCGCACGCGGGCCGTGCAGGAATTGCAGGCGACCCGCGCCAGCCTGAGCGCGGCGCAGGCCAGCCAGAAAAAAGTCGAAGCGCAGCGGGCCGAATTGCAGAAGCGGGTCGGTGACCTGACTCTCCTGAAAAAGTCGCTGGAAGGGCAAGCCGCCCAGAGCCGCGCCAAATTGATCCAGTCCGAACAGGCCCTGAAAGCCAGCCAGGCCCGCGCCCAGAAACTCGACGCCCAGGTGCTTGACCTGAGTCTGCGTAGCGCCACCGCCGAGCAAGAAGCCCAGACGGCCCAGGCCCGCGCCGCCGAAGCGCAGCGTCAATCGGACGCGGCCCAGGTCAGGGCGGCGCAGGCACAGCGTCAGGCTCAGCAGGCGCAGTGGCAGGCCCAGCAGGTGCAGCAACAGGCGCAGCTGGCCCAGGCCCGCGCCGAGCAGGCCCGCCAGAAAGCGGCGCAGACCCAGCAGCAGGCCCAGGCCCAGGTCGCCGCGCAACGGGCCGTACTGACCGACCTCTCAAATCGCCTCGGTGCTGCCAAAGCTCAGCTCAGCCGCGCCCGGCAGGCAGCCCAGAGCGCTCTGGCGGCGCAGCAGCAAGCCGCGCAGGCCCGCGACAGCGCCCTGGCCGCCAGCCGCGCCGCGCAGGAGCAGCAGCGGGCCGCGCAGGCCGAGCGTGATCGCCTGAGCACCCAGCGCGACCAACTGATTCAGGAGCGTGCCCAGGCCACGCGTGAGCGCGACCAGGTTCGCAGCGACCTGGGGGCGCTCAAGGCGCAGCAAAAGCAGTTGCGTAGCAGCAATGCCGCCCTAGCAGAGCAGCTGGCCGGCACCCGGCAGTCGCTCGACCTGCTGCGGAGTCAGTACCGCAGCACCACCACCGAACTGAGTGTTAGCCGTAACGCTGACCTGGCCTACCCCAAGAACGAGCTGGTGTATGCCGGAGTGGTGCCCAGCGTGCGTAACCTGGATACCTTTTTGGTCTACGCGGCCCAGGCAGCCCAGGCACGCGGCGCACAGGGCAACGATCAGGGCGCGGCGGTCAGGCTCGACAGGGCCAGCCGCACCGCGCTGGAAACCAAACTGCGCGGGCTGAACACCAGCAGTTTCGTGCTGTGCCGCGCCACCCAGAACAGTTCTGTGGGCTTTCCGGTGGACCTCAGCTGTGACGCCAAACCAAACACGGTGCTGTACCGGGGTGGACAGATCATCCGCCGCGTCACGATCAACATGCCGGGCAACGCGGCGGTGGGCAACCGGGGCAGTAACTCGGCCCAGGCCCAGATCAGCGAGCTGGTGCAGGATACGGTGCTCGACCTGACCAGCCGGGGCGTGCCCGCCGACTACATCGATAATCAGGGGCTGGATGTCACGGAATTCGCCAGCCTGCTTACCAAACTCAGCGGGCGCACCGGGCCGGTGGTGGTTGGCCTGGCCGCCCGTGACGACGTGAAACCGGCCTCGCGGGTCGATCTGTACGCCGTGTTGCCCTAGAGCAGTGGGCACAAAAAGCGCACGTTGTTGGTGACTTTTTGTGCCCAGTAGAGTGACTGACTTTTATGGCCCTCATGCTGCGCCGCTAAACTCGGGGTATATGCGAGCCATTGCCCGGCCCCGGCCCCTCTTTCGCTGGACCACCGCCAGCGTCCTGAGTACCCTGCTGCTGGTCGGATGCGGCGCGACGA
>NZ_JAGLBG010000133.1 GCF_018260405.1 Deinococcus sp. | reverse complement strand
CCTAGTAGGCCCGCCAGAGAAAATGTGTTCTACGTCACTAGGGTAATTTTTCGGCTCAACTCTCACGTCACCCCGTGTAGGCCAGCAAAACCCGCTGTGGGTCACGGGTATTCCAGGCGTCTTCAGCCATCCGAACTTTCTGAGTGGCGGTGGCCAACGAAAAGGGAGGAAAAGGTGGGCGGCTCATGTACCAGATGGTACAATTTTGACCAGTCAGTACAAATACGCCTGTAACCGCGCAACTGCTGACCAGACCGGGCAGGCCTTATCCCCCTGCGATACACCTCCCCAGACCATTGCAGCCAGAAGTCATGCTGCGAAGCTTTTTCAAAGCCTGCGAGCGAACAGTCAGGAGTAGGAATCGGCCCTCACCCATCAGAGTCAGGTAGCCTACGGACAGGATGACGGAAGACAACTGATGAGCAATGACCGCTGAAAGAACCGACCTGGCCGCGCTACTGGTCAGCCTGCGGCAGAGTCGGCAGCTCAGCCAGGGCCAGCTGGCGCGGCTCGCCCGCTGCACCCGGCCCTACATTGGGCAGTTGGAGCGTGGCAAGCGGCAACACCTCTCCGAACGGCTGGCCCGGCAACTGGCCGACGCCCTGCACCTGCAGGGGCCGGAGCGTCAGCATTTTCTATCCGTGGCGGGCTGGCCGAACCTGGCCGCGGAGGGCACGCTGAATGTCGCGCCGCCGCTGCTCAACCAGTATGCCCAGGCCCTGGTGGACGGCAGCCGTTACCCCGGCGTGCTGCACGACAGCCAGTGGACTGTACTGCACGCCAACACCCTGGCTTACGCGCTGTTCCAGCAACTGGGCGAGCCGCTCCAGCCGGGTGAAAGTCTGGTGGCGCAGGTCTTCAGTCCACTCAACCGCCGCCACATTCCCGACTGGGAGGGCTGGGCACGCTCTATGCTGGCGCAGTTCAAGCGCGACAGCGCCCACCTCAGCGGAGCGGCGGAGCGGCAGGAACTGCTGGCCCGGCTGCGCGGCCTGCCTGATTTTGCGCGGCTGTGGCAGCATGTCGAGGCCGCCAGCGACACCACGCCCACCATGCCCGTTGAGTTTCTGCTCCCCGCCTACGGCCCGTTTCGCCTGGAAGTCATCCGACTGCAGTTCGTGGGTCTGCCGGAGCTGTGGCATGTGTCGTTTCTGCCTGCCGACGCAGGAGCACGCCAGCTGTTGCAAAGCATCGCCGTGCCTCCTGAGTAGACGCGAAGGAGTGGTAACCAGTTTCCTTGTCCGGAGGGTGGGGAAGGACTCTAATGAAACAGCAAACCTCAATTCAAAAGCCCCGGCGCTGCTCGGCCTGGCCTTTCCCGGTATCCAGTCCCAGTGACCTGCCAGGAATCCAGGCGAAGTGAGCGCCCCGGCCAGGAGCCGACCCATGACCCAGAGTTCCACGACCCAGAGCAACGATTCTGCCGTACCCAGCCTGACGAGCGGCCAGCGGGCCACCCTCAAGGCCCTGACCGACACCTTTTTGCCTGCCGTCCCCGAGCGCCAGCCCGCCGAGTTCTGGAGCGTGGCCGCCTCCCACATGGGCGTGAACCAGGCCCTGGAAGGCTACCTGAATACGCAGTTGCCCCCGGCGACCCGCGCGGGGCTGCTGGGCCTGCTGGACGCGATGGCGCAGCTCAGCTTCCATGCCCAGAGCCAGGCAGTCCGTGAGACGCTGGTGCGAACCGTGGCCGGAATCGCCCCCGAAGCCGCCGCTGGTATCGGGGCGCTGCGCCAGCTCACCCTGATGTTCGGCTACGCCATGCCCGGGCCAGACGGCAAAAACGCGCTGTGGCCGCATCTGGCCTACAGCGGCATCGGCAGCGCCGCGCCCCAGACGCCCAAGACCATCCAGCCCACCGTGCCCGCCGACGGCGAGGTGCTGGAGGCGGACGTGGTCATCGTCGGCTCGGGTTCGGGCGGCGGGGTCATCGCCGGAGAACTCGCGCAGGCGGGCAAGCGCGTGGTCGTGCTGGAAGCGGGCGGCTACCACAACGAGGCCGACTTTCACGGTCTGGAACTGCCCGCCTATTCCGCGCTGTATTACCGGGGCGGCTACCACCCCACCGCCGACGGCAACGTGACTCTGGTGGCCGGAGCCAACCTGGGCGGCGGCTCCACCGTCAACTGGTCCAACTCGGTGCGCCCGCGCGACGACATCCGCCAGCGCTGGGCCAGCGAATTTGGCCTGAGCGACCTGGCCGGGCCGGAATATGACGCGCACATCGACGCCGTGTTGAAGCGCATGAAGGTCAACGAGGACTGTAGCGACTACAACGGCCCCCACCAGCGGCTAGATGAGGGGGCAAAAGCGCGGGGCTACACCTTCACGAAGGCCGCCCTCAACCTCGACCCTGAGCGGTACGACGCCGAGAAAGCCGGGCACGCGGGCTTCGGTGACCAGACCGGGGCCAAGCAGGGCACCCTGAAAACCTTCCTGCAGGACGCCTACGACGCCGGGGCCAGGATTCTGGTCGGTACCCACGCCGAGCGCATCCTGGTGGAAAACGGGCAGGCCACGGGCGTCACGGCGACCACCACGGTGAATGGCGAGGCCCGTCATATCACCGTGAAGGCCGCGCAGGTGGTCGTCGCCTGCGGCGCACTGGAAACGCCCGCGCTACTGCTGCGTTCAGGGCTGGGCGGCCCGGCCACCGGAAAATACCTGCGTCTGCACCCGGCAGGAATGGTCGCGGGCGTCTATCCGGAGGACCAGCGGGCCTGGTGGGGACCGCCCCAGAGCGGGATTCTCAAAACCTTCGCCAACCGCGAGGATGGGCACGGCTTCATCATTGAGGGCGTGCAGTATGGCCCCGGCCTGATAGCGTCCGGCCTGCCCTGGACGGGTGGCGCGGCCCACAAGGAACTGATGAGCAAGTTCTCGCAGATGTCTCTTTTCGTGAGCATCGTGCAGGACCGGGGCCACGGCCAGGTCACGATTGACGAGGCGGGGAACGCGGTTCACACCTACGCCGTGACCGACGAACTCGATCAGCGCAACTTCCGCGCCGGGATTGCCGAATCGATTCGCCTGCACGAAGCCGCCGGAGCGCAGGAAATCATCGCCCTGGCCCCCGGAGTCGCGCCCTGGCAGCGGGGAGACGACCTCGAAGCGTTTATCGAACAGGTCAGCGCCGTGCCGCTGGGCGCAGGCGGGCAAACCGCGTTCAGCGCCCACCAGATGGGTTCGGCCCGCATGGGCACCGACCCGCAGACCAGCGTGGCCGACCCAAGTGGGCAGCTGCATGACGTGCGCGGCGTGTGGATTGGCGACACCAGCGCCTTCCCGACCTGCAGCGGCGTCAACCCGATGGTGTCGTGCATGTCGCTGGCCCACCGCACGGCGGCCAACATCCTGGACACCATGAACACCGGCAGCCTGCCCCCCGCCGGAGCCGACCACACCCCCAGCAGCCTGAACGGCTGATTGTTTCCGCCTGACCCGCCAAGGAGTTTCACATGACCACCCAGATCCAAGCAGACCAGACTGTTCCCCCAGCCTCGACCACAGCCCCCGCTGCCCCCCCGCTGCGCCACCACACCCAGCTGTTCATCGGCGGCGAGTGGGTCAATCCGGGCAGCAGCGAAACCATCGACGTCATTAACTCGGCCACTGAGGAAGTGATGGGTTCCGCACCGGCAGCCACCGCGGAAGATGCTGATAAGGCAGTCAAGGCCGCCCGCGCCGCCTTCGAGGGCTGGTCGCAGACCCCGGTGGAGGAACGCGCCGCCATTCTGGAGCGCGTCAGCCAGGGTCTCAGCGCCCGCCAAGGCGAACTGGCCCAGCTGATCGCCCAGGAAGTCGGGATGCCGTTCATGTTCAGCAACATGATTCAGGTGGGCCTGCCCGCCATTACCTTCGCCTCAATGGCCGAGGAAATCCGGCGCTACCCCTTCGAGGAAAAGCTGACCAGCTCGGTGATTTTGCGTGAGCCGGTAGGCGTGGTGGCCGCCATTACTCCCTGGAATTACCCGCTGCACCAGATTGCCGCCAAAGTCGCCCCGGCGCTGGCCGCGGGCTGCACGGTGGTGCTCAAGCCCAGCGAGGTCGCGCCGCTCAACGCCTTCGTGCTGGCCGAAATCATGCAGGCGGCGGGTGTCCCGGCGGGCGTGTTCAACCTGATTACCGGCACCGGCCCGGTGGTCGGGGAAGCCATCGCCTCGCACCCCGAGGTGGATATGGTGTCGTTCACCGGTTCCACGGCGGCGGGCCGGCGGGTCAGCGAACTGGCTGCCCGCACCATCAAACGCGTGGCCCTGGAACTGGGCGGCAAAAGCCCCTACATCATCCTCGACGACGCCGACCTGACCGGCGACGCGCTGACGCAGGCCGTGGTGAACGGTGTGCAGGGCTGCTACCTCAACTCGGGTCAGACCTGCTCAGCCCTGACGCGCATGCTGGTGCCGCGCAGCCGCCTGCCCGAGGTGGAAGCGGTGGTGCAGGCGGTGGTGTCTCAGGTAAAGGTGGGCGACCCGTTCGACCCGGCGACCACGCTGGGGCCGCTGGTGTCGGGCGTGCAGCGTGACCGGGTGCGCGGCTACATCGAAAAAGGGCAGGCCGAGGGAGCCAAACTGCTCGCCGGTGGAGCGCAGGCCCCCGACGGTCTGGAGCGTGGCTACTATGTGCGCCCCACGGTCTTTTCGGAAGTCACGCCCGAAATGACCATTGGCCGTGAGGAAATCTTTGGCCCGGTGCTGGTCATCCAGCCTTACGAGGACGAGGACGACGCCATCCGGATTGCCAACGCCACCGACTACGGTCTGGCAGGCGGCGTGTATTCCAGCGACCCTGAGCGGGCCGTGCGCGTCGCCAAGCGCATCCGCACCGGGCAGGTCTCGGTCAACGGCGGGGCGTTTAACCCAGTTGCGCCGTTCGGCGGCTACAAGCAGTCGGGCAATGGCCGCGAATTCGGGCGGCTGGGCCTGGAAGAATTCATGGAAATCAAGGCGCTCCAGTTCGGTAGTTCGCTGGAACTATG
>NZ_JAGLBG010000132.1 GCF_018260405.1 Deinococcus sp. | reverse complement strand
GCTAGGGTAAGCTGCGCGTTCCACCGTTAAAGCCTAAAACATTTCCCATGGTTAGGGCCTCAGACAGCCTCTAAGACAGCAAACCCGGCACCTTACTAACCCCGTAAGCCTTCGAGAAAGCCAGCGTTAAAGACCGGCTGCCCATATTGCCCGCGACAATGAGGAAATCCTTATGCACAGGCTCTCAGGTTGGGGGCCTGTTTTTTTGGTCGGCACCTTTTTTAGAGGCGCAGAGCGACTGGGGGGAACGGAAAGCCGCGCCGTGTCCCGCTACAGTGCGGGTGTGCTTCTCCTATCCCGTATGGTTTCCCGCATGCCCGGCCTCGTTCTGCTGGTCTGGGTGCTGGCCGCGCTGCTTAGTTTGCCTCTGGCGGCCCGTACCCCCGCCGCGCTGACCGCCAAGGCTGCGGGCAGTCTGACCGATACCGAGAGCAGCCGCGTATCGGAGATTTTGCGCCAGGAGTTCGGCGAGAAAGACACCAACACGGCTCTACTGGTGACCTACAGCACGCCGCCGCTGACCACCCCGCAGGGGCAGGCCACCTATCAGAAGTTTCTGGCCGGGCTGGCAAAAGTCGAAGGCGTCGGGCGGGTGATCAGTGCCCGGAATCTGGCCGGGCAGGTTTCCGGGGCACCGCCTTCACCAGAGGACGGGGGGATGACGCTGACAGCCGCCCAGATTCCGCTGAATGAGGGTGCGTCCGAGACCTTGCGGCGGGTCAGGGCCTACGCCCAGCAGGCCGAGTCGCCGCAGTTGCGGGTGCGGGTCACCGGGGGGCAGGCGATTGCCGACGACTTTACGGCGTTTGCCGAGAACGACACCAAGCGCAGCGAATTGATGGCCCTGCCGCTGATCGCCGGGATGCTGCTGGTGGTCTTCGGGGCGCTGGTCGCCACGGGTCTGCCCCTGGTGGTCGGGCTGCTGAGCATCACAGTAGCGATGGCAGCGCTGTTCGGCCTGACGCACCTGATGCCGGTTAGCACCTTTGCCCAGAGCGTGATTACCATGCTGGGCCTAGGAGCCGGAATCGATTACGCGCTGCTGATGGTCAACCGCTTCCGCGAGGAACTGTCACGCGGGGCGCTGGCCCATCCGGAACCGGGCCATCCGGAACTGGGCCTGGGCCATCAAGCGGTCGCTGGCCCCGCCGCGAGCCGCGCCGCCGCCGCCAACACGGTGCTGACCGCCGGGCGCAGTGTCATTTTCAGCGGCAGCACGGTCGCTATTGCTATGGCCGGACTCATTATTCCGAACGTCACCTTCCTGCGGAGCATCGGGATTGGTGGCGTGCTGGCGGTAGTCCTGACCGTGTTGGCGAGCGTCACGGCCCTGCCCGCTCTGCTGGCGCTGCTGGGCGAGCGGGTCAACAGTCCGCGCCTGTTGCGGGTCGGCTGGGCGCAGTCGCCCGACGCTTCCGCCAGCTGGACCGGCTTTGCCCGCCGCGTGACCGCCCGGCCCTGGCTTAGCGTGCTGCTCTCGGCGGCGTTTTTGCTGGTGTTGGCGCTTCCGGCGTTTCATATGAAGACCGGGTACGCCGGGGCCTGGGGCCTCTCGCACGGGGTCGAGAGCCGTGACGCCCTCGACGACGTGAGACGGATGGGGGCGGGCGGCCTGCTCAGCCAGTTCGAGGTTGTCCTCGATTTGCAGGGGCAGCGCTACGGCCCGGCGGATCGCCCCCGCTTTCAGCAGGTCGTGACCAGGCTAAGGGCCTTGCCAGGGGTACGCGGGGTCATCAGCCCGTTCGTGACCCCAGCAGACTTACAGAACCTGAAAGGGACGGTCGGCACATCACAAGACTCGCTGGCGGCCCTCAGCGCCCTGAACCGGCGCTCGTTCAGTCAGGAGCGTACCTTTTTGCGCCTGAGCGTTATTCCCGACCGCTCGCTGCGGGCCGACCAGATACCGGCTTTCGAGGAACGCCTGCGCCGCACGCTAGGCGCCAGCGGCTTTCATTACCTGCTGGGCGGCGCACCCATCGGTGAGCGTGAATGGAGCCGCCAGATCAGCGACGCGCTGCCCACCGTGGTGATCTCGGTTTTTGCGGGTACGTTCCTTCTGCTTACCGTGGCCTTTCGCAGCCTGCTGATTCCGCTTAAGAGCCTGCTGATGAATGCCCTGACGGTGGGCGCGGCGGCGGGCGTAGTCACGCAGGTCGTGCAGAACGGCACTTTTGCGCCGCTGCTGGGCATTCCGCAGGATGTCGGCATGCTTGACGCCAGTCTGCCCGTGATGCTGTTCGCGGTGATGTTTGGCCTCAGCATGGATTACGAAATCTTTTTGCTCTCGCGCGTGCAAGAAGAGCATCTGCGCGGGGCCAGCAACGCCGAGGCCGTGGTGCTGGGCGTGGGCCACACCGCCCGGATCATCACCAGCGCGGCCATTATCATGTTCATCGTGTTCTGCGCCTTTATTTTCGGGCGCGTGGTGGCCAGCAAAAGCATTGGCCTGGGGCTGGCAGTGGCGGTTTTGCTCGACGCTACGCTGGTCAGGCTAGTACTGGTGCCCAGCTTTCTGAAACTGGCGGGCGACTGGAACTGGTGGCTGCCGCGCTGGCTGGATCGCCTGTTGCCACGGATTCGGCTGGAACACTGAATCTGGGGCGGCTTGACGCCGAAATCATGGATTCTGCTACATTCCGGCCAGCTGGATGGCGGGCGTGCAGTTCGCCACCAGGCGCCTGGGCGGGTGGTCAACGAAACAGGCCGCAGTTCTTATGACCCCCGCGTGACGACCGTACCCGCCGTATCAATCGGAAAGTCCATCACGCGCCCGGTCAGGCCGTTTTTCTTCATCACGCTGTTCAGGTAGGCGTGCAGCCTGTCTGTCGGTTCGCGCGTGTCGTGAAAGCACAGTACCGTCGGCCCCGCGCCGCTGAGAGCCGCGCCCAGTGCGCCGTATTTGTGAGCGTCTTCCAGAATGTCGCTCAGGCCCGGCACCAGCGGCGCACGCCAGATCTGGTGAATGTAGTCCTGCATGGCGTGTTGCAGCAGGTCGAGCCGCCCCACACTAAGGGCCGCCGCCAGCAGCGCCGAGTGAGACAGCGCGTGAACGGCGTCGGCGCGGCTGTATTCGCGGGGCAGCACCGCGCGTGCCTTGCTGGTCGAAAGCTCGAAGTCGGGCACCAGGACGGTCACGCCCAGGTTGGCGGGCGGGTCCAGCCGCACATAGTGCGTGCCCAGCTTGTCCAGCGTGGCGACAACGATGCCGCCAAACAGCGCCGGGGCCACGTTGTCGGGATGGCCTTCCTCACGGGCGGCTACCTCCAGCACGGTTTCGTCGTCCAGCGGGCGGCCTAGCAGCTCGTTTCCGGCGACTACACCCGCGACCAGGGCCGCCGCACTCGACCCCAGGCCACGCGCCAGCGGCACCTCGGTTTCGACCTCGATGCGGGCAGGCGGCAGGTCACGCCCCGCTCGTTTGGCGGCCAGCAGCATCGCCTTATAAACATAGTTGCTCTCGTCGGCGGGGGTGCCCGCCAGTTCCGCCCCCAGTGGAACGACCTCGGTGCGGGCCTGCGGCGTCACGCGCAGGGTGGTAAATAGCGGCACGCTCAGGCCCAGGCTGTCAAAACCCGGCCCTAGGTTGGCACTCGAAGCCGGTGCCCGCACCGTGAACGTCATGCCCTCACCTCCGGCCACGCCGCCCCGGTGCAGGTTCCGGCGTTACCCAGGAGCCAGCAGTCGTCAGAGGGCGGAAAAAAGAGGGCAGGCAGGCGCGTTCAGGGGTCTCGGACATAGTTTCAGGGCCTCCGTGCCACCGGCAAGGGCGGCTTGGCAGCACTCATCCTAGCGTTTGGCCGCGTTTTGCGCCGGGCCGGGTAAGACAAATGTGCGTCTGGGCTGCGGGGGGTCAAGATGAGGCCGAAGCTGTGAAACTGAGGCAGACTTTTTAAGCTAACTTTGCCAGACCTCCATTTGTCCTTTGGTCCACCTTGAGAAAGTACGCTTCTGCACATTGCCGCACTTAGCTGGAAGACATGCTTCATTCAACAACGGGCTGCACTCTGGGTAGAAAAGGACGTTGGCATCTGTACGCACCTAATTCAATGCACGACATAGGAGGTAACTAACATGGGTTGGATCGGTACTATTCTCATTGGCGCACTGTGTGGCTGGCTCGCTAGCATGGTCATGAAGACCGACGCTCAGCAGGGCGCTGTCGCTAACATCCTCATTGGTATCGTCGGGGCCTTCCTGGCAAACCTGATTTTCGGCAGCATGCTGCATATCGGCAGCGTCGACTACGCTCACCAGTCGCTGCTGATGAACGTGATCTGGGGCGTGCTGGGCAGCGTTGTACTGATCGCCATCCTCAAGGCGCTGCGTATTCTGCGCTAAGAGCCTGTCCGGAAGATATGGTTTGCTGAGCTGTAGTGACGACGCAACACCACCAAGACCAAATCAACACTCAGGACACACTCTAGGAAGTGCCGGATGAGCTCTGGATTCGTCTGGCTCCAGTTCTGGTCATCGACAAACCCCAGAAAGAACAATGGGCGTCCCGTGGGGGACGCCCGCGCCATCTTCAATGGGCTGGTCTGGCTCGCCAGAACCGGTAGTTAGTGGAACCAACTCCCACGTCGCTACGGCCCAAAATCCACTGTCCACGAACGGCTCACGGTCTGGGTCGAACACGGATGCTTACGCGCTGCCTGGGCGACCATGCTGGAAAAATATGACCAGGAACTCGGAATTGACTGGGAATGGCAAGCCGCTGATGGAAGCATCGTCAGAGCTCCCCTAGGAAAAAGGGGGCTCTCGGAGCGCCCGAGGAGGCGGGCAGCCATCCCACCGACCCAGGCAAAGCAGGCTGTAAACGTACGCTGCTGACGGATGCCAAAAGGATTCCACTCGCCGTAGTACTGTCTGGAGCGAACCGGCATGACAGCCAGATGCTGATGGACGTCCTAGATGCTGTGGTCATCGCTGTTCCTCATCCTTAGGATGAGGAACAGCGTCATCTGCTCTACGAATACGTTGGGTAAGAGCCATGCACTGTAGTGCAAGTCTTTCAGAGGACTAGAGTGGGGTAGGCTTGCTCGGTTGAGGTGGTGG
>NZ_JAGLBG010000131.1 GCF_018260405.1 Deinococcus sp. | reverse complement strand
CCCATTTCCATCCATAGGCCGATACGAGCGCCATGAGCTTTTGATCCATGAAGCCGCGATCTGCCCTAAAGTACACCTCTTCTACTTCAGGCAGATGACTCAGAAAGCTGTGGACGCTGGCCAGCACGGGATGAATGTCTTTCATGCTGACTGTGGAACTTGAGTGTTCCAGCAGTTGCCAGGCCAGCGGCAAAGCCCGCCCTCGGTAGGTCAGGGAAACGCAAACCAGGCACCAGCGTTGAAAAAGACGCGTCGTGTCCAGTGCCAGGGTGATGCTCGCATCACCCCAAGTCGCAAATGCCTGCCGCAATACGGCTTGATAAATCGCCGTTCTGGGTATCGTCGTCAAAAATAGCCCACGGACGAAACGCCGTTCAGCACTTTGGGCTTGCTTGGCTGCGGTAACCGCGAAAAAGACACCACTGGGCAGGATGGATGGAATTGGAAAGTAGGAGACCAACCAGCATCCAGGTGATGGTCTGAAAGTGCCGCTGATCCCGCCAGGGGGCTTTTCTCAGCCAGTGACCAATTCGCTCGAATAGAATGGTCGCGTCTCCACCAACAGGGATTTTTGTTGACATACACAGTAAGAATGCCTCATGGTGGAGGCATTCTCATCTCTTTTATCAGGCCGTAAGGGCCAACTGGACAGGTTTTACCACCCACTGGTACTCAGTGCTCTTTGCCCGCCCGGACGTGCATGAGGCTGTGTCGCACACGCTGGAAGTCGCCATGCTTAGCACGCTGGTCAGTACCGTATTGGGTACGCTGGTCGGCTTCGGGTTGTGGCGCGGCGGGTTTACGGGGCGCATTCCGCTGACCTTCCTGCTGGTTATGCCCATCGTGATTCCGGACGTGGTCATGGGCGTTATGCTGCTGATGTTCTATGCCATCGTGCGCGGCCTGCTGGAGCGCACCGGCTGGACGTTTGAAAACGGATTCTGGACGGTCATGCTGGCCCACGTGTCTTTTCAGATCAGTTATGTGGCCCTCACGGTGCGCTCACGCCTCGCCGGGTATGGCCGCGAGCTGGAAGAAGCCGCCGCCGATCTGGGAGCGACCCCGGTGCAGTCTTTCTTGCAAGTCGTTTTGCCACTGGCGTTGCCGGGCGTGCTGGGCGGGGCGCTACTGGCCTTTACCCTCAGCCTAGACGACTTCGTGGTGACGTACTTCACCAGTGGCTCGGGGTTCAAGACGCTGCCGGTCTTGATCTATACGGCGGTCAAAAAGGGAGTCACCCCCGACATCAACGCTCTGAGCACTTTGCTGGTGTTGTTCACGGTCGTGATGATCGTCCTGGCCAACCTGCTGTCCCGCCCGCGCAAGGAGCAGGGATGAAGCGTTCTCTCTGCGCGGCCCTGTTGCTGTCCTGCACGCTGCTAGGCGCCTGCCACCGCGTACAGGAAAAGGACACGGCGGCGGAAGGCAATGGCACCACCACGCCCCAGCCCAGCGACCCGGGCGACGGCAAAACACTGCGAATTTTCATGTGGTCGGATTACATAGACCCGCAGGTGGTCAAGGAGTTCGAGAAGCGTGAAGGCGTCAAAGTCGTGATCGACACCTACGAGAGCAACGAGTCCATGATCGCCAAATTGCAGGGCGGGGGAGCCAGTTACGACCTCGCTAACCCCAGCAATTACGTGCTTCAGACGATGGTGCGGGCCAAACTGCTTCAGCCGCTACAGAAAGAGGCGCTGAAGAACTTCGGCCACATCTCGGCAGGCTTTCTTAACCCCGATTTCGACCCAGGCAATACCTACAGCGTGCCGTATCAGTTTGCGGCGACGGGGCTGGCCTATAACAGCGCCCGCTACACGCCGCCTTCCGACAGCTGGAGTCTGATTTTGGCCCGGATGACACGGTGCGCTTTGCTCTGCTCGACGACCCGCGTGAGGTCATCGGCGCGGCGCTCAAATACCTAGGGTACTCGGTGAACTCGGATAAAGTCGAGGAGCTAAAAAAAGCTCGTGATCTGCTGCGGCGCACGGTGCAGAAAAAGGGCTTCGAGTCTTTCTCGGGCGGCCCGGAAACGCGCAACAAACTGCTGGCGGGCAGCATTGACCTGGGGCAGATTTACGTGGGTGATCTGTTGCAGGGAGCCGCCGAAAACAGGGGCCTGCACGTGTTTCTTCCCCGTGAAGGCACCACCATCAGCACCGATACGCTGGTTCTCCTGCGCGGCAGTCCCAATCCGGCGCTGGCCCGCAATTTTATCGACTATGTGCTGGAACCCAAAGTCAGTGCGGCCATCAGCAACTACACCTTCTACGGCAATCCGAACCGGGCGGCGCAGGCTTTTCTTAGCCCGTTCCTGAAATCGCAAAAAGCCTTCAATCCTTCTCCCGAGGACTTCAGAACCGGCAAGGTCGAATTCATCAACGAGTTGAAGGGGGGCACTACGCCGCGCCTGTATGACCGCATCTGGACGGAACTCAAGAGCCGCTAAGCCTGCCTTGCCCCAGCTTCACGCCCGGAGTTCGCATTTTGTCCCGCGCGCCCCTTCAGTCGAACTGATTGACGGGCCGCGCGGCGTCGAGCCAGCCCTCGTCGCGCAGATAGGCGCGGAAGTCGGACAGCAGGGCGGTGGCAGTTTGTGTCTGCTCGTGCGGCAGCGTCCGTAGCCAGGCCTCGCCCGTGAGCTTGGTGTACGCCAGCAGGGGCGCGGGCGAACCCAGGTAGATGTCGAGCTGGTACAGCAGGGGGCCGCCCGTGTGAGCATAGGTTTCCAGGTAAGTGTCTATGACTTGTCTGAGCAGCAAGGGCTGACGGGCGTGGCGCTGTTGAGGAAGGTTCTGAAACTGCATAAACGCCACTTTGCCCCCGGAAGTTCAGCTTTGGGTCAGCTGCTCTACGGCCAATCGTGAAGTCTACCTCCAGTTACGGAAGTGGGCCTCGGCTTGCGGGGGAACAGGTCGAACCAACCCCTCCGGTACTGAGGGCGTCCCAGAAAAGCTCCGGGATGCCCTTAGCCCTTCCAGGGTCGGGAGGTCGCAGTTACAGTTCTGCGGCTTCGGGCGCTTTCCTCGAGTCCGCTCTGCCAGCAAGTCAAGCTGCACCATGACGCGCCCTGTCCCCAGCAGCGGCAGGTACCTCTTAGAGCAGTTCTCCGAATGATGGGCACGTCGGAAAAACACCGCCGCCCCCTTCATTCTCCGTTCTGCTCTTTCTTTTTCACTCGTTCCACTCGGCAAAAAGATGGTGTTCTTTTGACCATCTTTTTGCAAAATGCTTTAAACTTCCAGCGCCTGTTTGTTGATAAAGGGCATCTGGTCGCGCAGTTCCTTACCGACCTTCTCGACAGTGTGGTCGCGCATCTTGCCGCGCTGCTCGTTCATGTACGGGAAACCGCTTTCGGCATCTTTGATGAAGCGCTCGGCGAACTTGCCGCTCTGGATGTCGGCCAGCACGCGCCCCATTTCGGCCTTGGTCTCGGCAGTGATGATGCGCGGGCCGGTCACGTAGTCACCGAACTCGGCGGTGTTGGAAATAGAGTGGCGCATGCCCTCAAAGCCCTTTTCGTAGATCAAGTCGACAATCAGTTTGACCTCGTGTAGGGTCTCGAAGTAGGCGATTTCGGGCTGATACCCGGCCTCGACCAGCGTCTCGAATCCGGCCTGGATCAGGTGGGTCACGCCGCCACACAGCACGCTCTGCTCTCCGAAGAGGTCGGTTTCGGTCTCTTCCTTGAAGGTGGTTTCGAGCACGCCCGCCTTGGTGCAGCCGATGCCACGGGCGTAGGCCAGCGCAATGTCACGGGCCTTGCCGCTGGCGTCTTGCTCGACGGCGAAGATACCGGGCATCCCCGCGCCGTCGAGGTACACGCGGCGCAGCATGTGGCCGGGGCCTTTGGGGGCGACCAGAAACACATCGACATCTTTGGGGGGCGTGATGCGCCCGAAGTGCACGTTGAAGCCGTGGCCGAACGCAATAGCCTTGCCCGCCGTAAGGTTAGGGGCAATGCTCTTTTCGTAGGTGGCGGGCTGCTGCTCGTCGGGAATCAGGATCATGACCACGTCGCCCTGCTTGGTGGCTTCCTCGATGCTCTCGACACGCAGACCGGCCTGCTCGGCCTTGGCCTTGCTGGCGCTGCCTTCACGCAGTCCAACGACCACGTTAAAGCCGCTGTCACGCAGGTTCTGCGCGTGGGCGTGGGCCTGCGAGCCGTAGCCGATGATGGCGACCAGCTTGTTTTCGAGGATTGAAGTGTCAACGTCCTTGTCGTAATACATTTTTGCGCTCATGGTTCGTATTCTCCTGTATTTGGAAGGCTTTGTGGTCAAACCGTCTAACTGTCTGACGGCCTAACCGCTCTGAGAGGTGATTTTCTTGGTGAGGGGGCAGCGGCAAAACTTGCAGTGGCCCGGTGTTGCAGCAAAGGCGGCAGCGAGGGTGTAGGCCCCCAGTTTAGACGGAACATAGTTTGTGTGATGCCCAGTGCGCTTAATTCCGGCACACCTGGAAAGCCACCAGATAGGCCCCTGCCAGCCGCTCCGCAAGTCGATACCGCGAAGCCCGTATTTTTACTTGCCTCCGCTCGGACTGAACCGGGCCGTTTTGGACTCAATCGGCAGTCCGTAGCAGTAGACCTTTGCGCCACTAAAACAGATTCGGTACGCCCCGCGCCCGTTCTTCACGCGGCTCCACAACGGGCCGCAGGGTCTGCGTTTCGCCGTCGTGGTACACCTGGCTGCCGATGTCGGCGTTGCTGCCGCGTGTCAGGGCAATGCGGCCCGTGCGCATGGTTTCCAGAATCCCAAAAGTGCGCATCTGCTCGATGAACGCGGTGATCTTGCCCTCGTCGCCAGTGACCTCGAAGGTCAGGGCGTGGCGGCCCACGTCCACAATACGCGTGCGGAAATCGGCGGCGATCTGCCGGACTTCCACGCGGGTGTCGGCGTTAATGGCGACCTTGACCAGCACCAGTTCGCGGTCCACGTACTTTTCGAGGCTATGGTCGATGATCTTGATCACGTCGTGCAATTTTTCCAGTTGCTTGATGGCCTGCTCGACCACGCCCCGGTCGCCGTTGACCACGATGGTCATGCGGCTGATGCCGGGATGCTCA
>NZ_JAGLBG010000130.1 GCF_018260405.1 Deinococcus sp. | reverse complement strand
GGTGGGCCAGACCCAGAACCTCTGGGAAAGCGGAAGAAGAAATTTCCTGACCCCATAACGACGCTTGAAGTCGGCTGGACACTAGTTTTACGCCCTCTCTCATAAAGTTTGTCAGGCCGTCAGAGCACCGTACTCAAGTTTCTTGATAGCGCGTGGCTTCTGCGGTCACTCAGTCGTAATAAGCGGGGGCCTGTTTGAACGAAGGCCAGGCGTCCGGGTCATGACCTGTGACCACATGGGCCTCCTCATGTTCCGCCAGCGCCCGGAGTTTTTGCACGCTGCGAACCGTGTCTACCGTGCTTGCCAGAAAACCGGGCAGGGCTTTTTCTTCCCAATGGTCGACGGTGTAAGCGGCGTCTACAGCCAGCAGGTATTTTTCAGCGCTGGGAAGACTAACTAAAAAGCTCTGGTGGCCGGGAGCATGACCAGGTGTATAGAACATACGAATCACGCCATCGCCATACAGGTCGTAACCGTCGGTGGCTTCGCCGTTCAGGAATTGCCACTTCAGACCGGGCTTATCAAAATCCTTGCGGATGTATCCGCCCGCCGCGAACCAGTCGGGCGTAAAGGCATACTCGTATTCATTGCGCTGCACGATATGCGTGGCCTTTGGAAAGCGGCCGATGGCCCCCGTATGGTCAAGGTGCAGGTGACTTTGCAGCACATACCGGACGCTGTCTTTCGCAATGCCTAGCTTTTGCAGTTGGGCTTCTACGCCCTGCTCAGGGGTCATGTCGGGCCAGTACACCGTGGTAATTCCGCCCCAGTGGCCTTCGGGATCGGTGGCGCACTCCACCGCGTTGCCACCGTCAATTACGACATTTCCCTTGGGATGGGTGATCAGGTACCACGGCACCGGGATTTCGTAAGGAGCGGGGTCGGCGTTCATTTTAATGTTGTTGGTCTTGCATTTGAGGGTGCCGGATTGAAACATGTAGAGGCGGATGGGCGTGTCCTGCTGCTTTTCTAACTGCCTAGTATCGGTCATCTTCGGCCCCTTTCTGGTCTTTACCAGTTGTGCATGGACTGACGGAAAATTTGGTCAAGGTCGTCGCGGGTCGGCTGTTTGGGGGCCACCGCCAGTAAGCGTTGCTGCTTCAAGGCCCCGTCAATCAGGGCAGGAATATCGGATTCGTCGTAGCCGAGGGCGGCCACCCCACTCGGTGCCCCCACGTCCTTCATCAGACTTAGGAGGGCCTTGGGCAGGGCGTCACGGTCATCCGGGGCGTACTGCTCTCCTGTCAGGAATTCAGCAGCCTGGATGTGTTTGGCGGGGTCGGCATCAAAGGTAAAGCGGAACGACGCAGGCGAGGTCACAATCACGCTACAGCCGTGCGGCACGAACACCTTGTCGCCAGGGTAACCGGGGTCGCGGTACTGGTGCTTAAGGCCCGCAATGGGGTAAGCACACGAATGCGGAATATGCACACCCGCCGACCCAAATCCAATGCCTGCCATTGTCGCGCTGAGCATCATGAAGCCGCGCGCTTCTACATCGTCTCCGTCTTTGACAGCGCGGCGCAGGTACTGCCCCCCATATCTCAGTGCCTGAGCTGACCACAAATCGGCCACCGGGTTGCTGCCCTGATAGGGTGGACGGTCATCAGGAGTCGCTGGACGTTCACGGGTGGTATACGGGCGACTCAGGAAACTCTCGGCAGCATGACAAACCACATCCAACCCGGCTGAGGCAATAACGGCACCCGGCGCAGAGCGGGCCAGTTCCGGGTCCACGATGGCCTGGGCAGGCCGCATGTACCTATGACTGATGCCCGTTTTGATTTTCAGCTTGGGAATATCGAGGATGGCGACCGTGGTGGCCTCAGAACCGCTGCCCGCCGTGGTAGGAATAGCCAGCAGAGGCTTCAGCGGCGAAGGCGGTTTCTTTCCAGCGCCCACAGGTGGATTGACGTAATCCATGATTTCGCCGCCATGCGTGACCAGCAGGTTGGCGACTTTTGCGGTGTCGATAGTGCTTCCCCCACCAATCGCCACAAAGGAATCGGGATGTGCGCTTCTGGCAGCCTGCACCGCTCTCTCCAGGGCCTCAATAGACGGCTCGGTATCCACATCCGAGTACAGCACCAGGTCAAGTCCCACTGCCCTTAACGATTCAAGGATGTGCTCAGCGATCCCCAGGCGCTGCACCTCCGGGTCAATCACGACGAAGGCCCGCTGACCACCCAGGCGCTTCATCTCCCAGCCAGCGTCGTATGCGGCCCCCGGCCCGAATTTGACAGGCGTAGCCTCTACCGTAAACAGCGATTCATGACGAAGTTCGTCGCTCATCACAGTCCTCCCTTGTTGTGCTGGTGTTGGTTGTTGTGTTGGTACGCCTAAGACTATACCTCAGAAGTTGTGCCTAGAGCATTTTGCAAAAAGATGGTGCTCTTTTGACCATCTTTTTGCCACGTGGAACAGGTAAAAAAGAAAGAGCAGGACTTAGAATGAAGGGGGCGGCGGTGTTGTTCCGACGTGCCCATCATTTCGGAGAACTGCTCTAAATGCAGCCTGCGAAATCGCTCTCAGACAAGAAAATCACAAACCGCTACGGGCCTTCCGGTAACCGCCACTCTACCGGGGTGCGTCCGCGCTGCTCCAGGGCGGCATTGACCCTGGAAAAGGGCCGGGTTCCCAGAAAGTACTGTTCGCTCAGCGGGGACGGGTGCCCCGACTCAATCACCACGTGATTTTTTCCGGTGATCAACTTCTTCTTCCTGCGGGCGTAACTCCCCCACAGCACAAACACGACCCGTTCCTCCTGGGCATTCACGGCCTTGATGACGGCGTCGGTAAACTGCTCCCATCCTCTGCCCTGGTGACTACCCGCTTGCCCGGCCCGCACTGTCAGCACCGCGTTCAGCAGCAGCACGCCCTGCACGGCCCAGGCCCTGAGATCACCGTGTCTGGGAGCGACAAACCCCGGAATGTCTTCTGCCAGTTCTCTGTAGATGTTACGCAGGCTCGGTGGAATACGCAGGCCAGGCTGCACGCTGAAGCTCAGGCCGTGCGCCTGACCGGGTCCGTGGTAAGGGTCTTGCCCAAGAATAAGGACCTTGACCTGGGTAAGCGGCGTGTAGCGCAGCGCATTGAACACGTCGGGGGCTGGCGGGTAAATGGTGTGTTTGCGACGTTCCTCCACCAGAAAATCCTTGAGATCATGGAAGTACGGCGCAGAGAACTCGTCAGCGAGCGCCTCTTTCCAATCTTCGGGCAGGTTGGCTGGGTACAGCGGCGCACCCTTCGGAACGGCGAGGCCAAACAGATCCGGCTGGCCCCTCATTTCCTGGTGACGCCGAGTCACCCGGCGCGGCGCTGGTTTTTCCGGTAGCCCCGCTTCCCGCCGCTGAGCACGCTGCGCCGCCTTCTTCCGGCTACCGTGCTTGACGTACAGCCGCTGGGCCTCGCGTTCAAAATCATCCGTCGCCCTGAGCGCAAAAATCCGTTCTCTGGCAAGCCGGGCTGCCCGGGGCGCATCGACGACTGGCGGCGGGTAAACCAGTCGCCCTGCTCCACTCCATTCCCAGGGCGCGTGAATAAAGTCGGTAGGCACACCAGCGAGTTCCGGCACCCAGCGGCGAGTAAACTCGCCCTGGGGGTCTTGTTCACGGGATTGCCGCACCGGATTGTAGATGCGGACACGGTTGATCCCGACGGTACTGCTCTGCATCTGCATCTGCGACCAGTGAATCCCCGGCTCGTTGTCGAGCCACTGCCGTGCCAGGTACAAGCCGGGCTGCCGCCAGTGAAGCCAGAGCAGTTGGCTGGAAAAAGACACCAGCATGGCGCGCATCCGGAAGTTTAGCCAGCCGGTCGCCAGCAGCATCCGCAGACAGGCGTCTACCAGTGGATACCCTGTCTGCCCGGCCTGCCAACGCCCGAAGTGTTCCTGATTCCAGTCTGGTTCGCCCACATCGGGGCGCAAGCCGTCGAAGACCGGGTTAAGGTTACGCCACTCCATTTCCGGTTCACTCTCGAGCCGCTGGATAAAGTGACAGTGCCAATGCAGCCGCGATTCATAGGACCGCAGCGAGCGCACCCAGCGTGGATCAGCGGCGGGGTCACCTGTCACGGCGGCCAGCCGCTGCCGCGTAGCCTGCAACACGTCCCGTAGAGAAACCGTTCCGAAGGCGAGCGGGGCCGAAAGCCGCGAACAGCTTGTCTCGGCGCTCAGGGGGCTGCTCATTTCGCGCATGTAGTTGACCCCGCGCACCGTAAGAAAGGACCTCAAGGTGGCCTGCGCCTCATGCTCGCCGCCCGTAGGAATGGTCTTGGCACTGAGCGGTACCCCCAGTTCAGCGTGCGTGAGCAGGCCAAGCGGCGGCAGGTCGGCACCGCGCAGCGCTCTTGGCGGCGGCACCAGTGGGGCGGACATACGCTCTTCCCACAGGTCGGCCCAGCTGTCGCGCCCGCCCTCTCCCCGGCTCTTCAAACGGCGCACCACCCCGTTTTGCGCTACCTCCGTAAAGGGAAGGCCGCGCGCGCGTGCCCAGGCATGCACGCGCAGGTCGCGCTGGAAGCTGACCATGTTGCCGGTTTCCTCGTGTGCCCAGAGCGCCGCAATCTCGGTTTCCCGGCTCAGCTGCTCAAGCACCTCAGTCACTTCACCCTGTCGGATAATCAGGGGCGCTCCCAGGGCCGTCAGGCGAAGGCGCAACTCGTCCAGGCAGTCATTGAGATAGCGCAGGTGATGGCCGTCAAATTCCTCATGGTGCAGCTGCTCAGGTTCGTAGATGTACAGCGGCAGCACCCGTCCGCGCTGCGCGGCTTCCCACAGGGGTGCGTGGTCACGTATACGCAAGTCTTTCTTGAACCACACCACCTGTACAGCGAGAGACGAAGGCACCCCGACACTTTAAAGCACCCCTGGGAGCCTGAGAACCTGTTGGAAAAACGTCTCTGATAAGTCGCTCCTGGCTACAGGCGTATCCGGGAAAAGCGCCCAGACCCGCTCGGCCAGCCGCACTGCGAGTCTACGGCGCCAATTCTGTATGTTTCCTTAGAGGCTGTCTGAGGCCCATATCGTCGGAGTATCCATGCTGCCCTCTTCATCAGGCGCACAATCGCTGGAG